>JACREJ010000112.1 GCA_016218305.1 Gemmatimonadota bacterium
GCGCACGAGGCGCCGCACTTCGAGTCCGAGCGCCTCACACAGCCGACGCACCTAGCGGTTGCGTCCTTCGCGGATGGTGATGGACAGCTGCCACTGGCGATCCTCGCCCTGCACGGCGTCCACGGCGACGGGCTTCACGAAGCCGTCCTCGAGTTCCACGCCGATGCGCGCCTGCCGCACGGCGGTGGGGACGTCGCCGCGCGCGATGACCACGTACGTGCGCTCGATCTCCGACGACGGGTGCGTCAGGCGGTGCGCGGCCTCGCCATCGGTGGTGAGCAGGAGCACACCCTCCGTGAGATAGTCGAGTCGGCCGACGTAGGTGAGCCCCGGCACGTCAGGCACGAGCTCAAAGACCGTGCGGCGATCGGTGCCGTCAGGACGCGACGTGAGCACGCCGGCCGGCTTGTGCAGCACGAGCCACGTGGGCTTCTGCGGTTTGGCCAGCTGCTCGCCGTCCACGGTGATGACGTCGCGCGCCGGATCCACGCTCTGACCGGTCTTGGCAACCGCGCCGTTGATGCGCACGCGCCCGGCGGCGACCAGCTCCTCCGCCTTGCGCCGCGAGGCCACGCCGGCGCGGGCCAGGGCCCGGTGAATGCGCATCGAGTTGTCGCTCATGACGCCGCGTCAGCGCCGACGACCTCGGCCAGCGTCTCCTGCTCGCGGGCGCGCAGCGCCACGGCGAGTTCGTCGGTGCGCGGCAGCTCCTCGAGATGGCGCAGCGCGAACTGCTCGAGGAAGGCATCGGTCGTGCCGTACAGCAGCGGGCGGCCGAGCGCCTCGGAGCGGCCGACCACGTCGATGAGGCCGCGCTCCTGCAGCGACTTGAGCACACTGCCCACGTCCACGCCGCGGATCTCCTCCACCTCGGCGCGGCCGATCGGCTGCCGGTAGGCGACGATGGCCAGCGTCTCCAGCGCCGCCGGCGAGAGGCGCCGCGGGCGCACCGCCATCTGCGCGCGCTCGATCGCCTCCGTGTACTCGGGACGCGTCAGGATCTGCCAGCCGCCGCCGGCATCCACGAGCTCCACGGCGTGTCCGTCCACGTCGTAGTGCTCGCGCAGCTCATCGAGCGCGGCCTGCAGGGCGGCGGGCGACGCCTCGGCGTCGAGCGTCGCGAGTTCGTCGGTGGGAATGGGACGCGGGCTCGCGAAGAGCGCCGCCTCAAGCAGCTTCGCCAGCGAGTTCACGGCGGATCTCCACGGAAGCAAAGGGACGGGGTTGGGCCAGGCGCAGTTCGCCGCGACGGGCCAGCTCAAGCAGGGCCAGGAGGCCGGAGAGCACTTCCCACGGCTCGGCGCCCGGCGGGACGACGTCGCGGAAGCGCGCCACCGCGCGCAGCGCAATGACGGCGCGCACGACCTCGATGAAGCCATCGACGTCGATCGGACGCGAGATGACGTCGTGAATCTCGGGGCGCTCGGCATGGCGCAGCACGCGATCCACGGCGGCGAGCAGTTCGCCCAGCGAGAGCGAGAGCGGGGCCTGGATGACGGGTGAGAGCGACGAGGGCACGTAGGTGCGCGCGAAGCGGTTGCGCCGGTCCTCGCCCAGCCGCTCGAGGACGTCCACCACCTCGCGCATCTGCTGGTACTCGAGGAGACGGCGCACGAGCTCGGTGCGCGGATCCTCCCATGCCTCCTCGCCGTCGGGGCGCGGGAGGAGCATCTGCGCCTTGATGCGCAGCAGCCGCGCGGCCATCTCGAGGTACTCGGCCGCCTCGTTCAGCTTGAGGTGGTGCATGCGCGTGATGAACTGCTGGCAGATGCGCGCGACCGGGATGTCGTAGATGTCGACCTTCTCGTCGCGAATCAGCGCGAGCAGGAGGTCGAGCGGCCCGCTGTAGTGTGGCAGGTCGACGGAGAAGCCCAGTTCGGCATCGCCGGCCGGGGCACCGCTGGCGCTGCCGGGCGCGCGGGAGGCGTTGTCGTCGGTCATGACGTCGTCCACGGGCTGAGCAGGATGTAGGGAGAAGCAAACTGCATCGCGAGGCGATCGAGCCAGATGGCCGGCGCCATCCAGGCCGTCAGCACCGGGCCGCCGAACATGAGCAGCAGGATGAGGATCACAAAACCGAAGCGCGACACTCGCTGGTAGTGCACGGCCCACGAGAGCGGGAGGAAGTGCTTGACCACGTGCGAGCCGTCGAGCGGCGGCAGGGGCATCAGGTTGAAGACCGCCAGCAGGAGGTTGATGAAGATCCCGAGGCGGAACATCAGCTGCAGCAGCGAAATCGTGTCGGCGGCGGCGGGGATGAGCTGGCCCAGCAGGCCCAGCAGGATAATGGCCGGCACGAGCAGGAAGGCCAGCACCAGGTTGGTGCCGATGCCGGCGAGCGAGACGATGATGTCGCCGCGCCGGTAGTTGCGGTAATTGCGCGGGTCCACCGGCACCGGCTTGGCGCCGCCCAGCGCCATGCCCGTGGTGTAGAACATGACCGTCGGCAGGATGACCGTCATGAAGGGATCGATGTGGCGGAGCGGATTCCAGCTCAGGCGGCCGAGCAGCTTGGCGGTGTCGTCGCCCTGCTTGTGGGCCGCGTATCCATGGGCATACTCATGCGCGACCATCGCGAAGAGCAGCACCGGCGCACCGAGAAGTAACGTTATGGCCTTGGGGGTCACGCGGTCGTCGCCGGGGGGAAGAAGAGGCCCATCGCGGGCAGTCGACTCTAAAGTAAGGGGGAGGTGCCCTCTGAGGGTAGATGACTGGGGATTGGGAGCTCGGATTTGGATTAGCGATTTGGATTCGCGATGGGGATTTGTGATTGGGACTGGGGATTGACCCCGGACGTGGCCATCGCGAATCCCAATCGTGATCCTGATCGCCGGTCCAGATCCGGATTCCCCATCCGAGATCATACTCCCAATCGTTTGCCGCACCTTGACTTGCCCCCCTTCATCGACCATTTTTACAAGCTGGCGCCGAACGGCGCGCCTCGAACCACTGACGGAGAGTACCAAGCGTGCCAAGAATCGCGTCCGCAAAGAAGAACATGCGCAAGACCCGCGCGGCGACCGTGCGCAACCGTGCGCAGCGCGCCACGCTGCGGACTGCCCTGAAGAAGGCCAAGTCGGGAACCGCCACGCCCGCGGAGAAGAAGGTCGCCGTCCAGCTCGTGGACCGCGCCGCCCGCAAGGGACTGGTGCACAAGAACGCCGCGGCGAGGCATAAGTCGCAGATTGCGAAGAAGGCGTAAGCCTTTCGCAGAGAAACAACAGAGAGACAACAGAAAGACAACAGAGAAACAACAGAGGGGGCGACGCGATGTCGCCCCCTCCGCTATTTCCGTCTGTTGTCTTTCTGTTGTCTCTCTGTTGTCTCTCTGTTGTTTCTCTCAGAACGCTGCCAGCTCCCCGCCGCACCGCTCACAATACCACTCGGTCGGGAAGTTGAGCGTGCCGCACTCCTGGCAGCGCAGGGACTTGATCGCCTCGCTCGTGCGCGGGGTCGGCCGGCCGAAGTAGCTCTCCCGCGGCGGCGTCATCTCCTGGCTCACCCGGGGCTCCGGCACGGGATCCGGGAACGGCATCGGCGGTTCGGGCGTGGCGTAATCGCCCGCCTTGCTCTGCGAAGGAGCCGGCGGCTCCGGCGCAGGGGGAGGCGGCGGTGCGGCCGCGCCGCGCTTGGGCGTACCGCGACGCGACTCGGCGGGCGTGCGTTTCGGCACGAGCGCCGGCTCCATCGGGTGGAAGGTCCCCACGGGCGTCGGCCGTCCGACGACCGACTTCAGGAAAGCGAGTTCGTCGAAGCTCGGCGCCAGCGGCTGCGCGGGCTCCACCGGCGCAATGACGGACTGTTCGTGAATCGGGATCGTCGGTGGCGCCTGCACGACTTCCGTGTTCACCGGCGTCGGGCGCGACGGTTCCGGTACCGCCTCGCCGGCGGGCACCTCGTCAACCGGCACCGCCTGATACGCACCCTCCTGCGAGAACTTCCACGCGTCATCTGCTGCCGATTCCGGCTGGACCGACGCGCCGGACTCCGCGGGCACCTCGCCCGCATCGGTCGGCGGTGAGACCTCGCCCGCCGGCTCCTCCTCAGCGACCGAGCCCGGCCCCGCGACCTCAGCCAGCACGTCGCGCAGGCGACGCAGTTCATCACGCAACGCATCCCGCTCGGAGGTGACCGCCGCTACGTCGTCGTCGAGCCGCGCGCGACGCTTTTCCCACTCCCGCTCGGAGAACTCGCCCACCGCGGCGCGCAGTTCGGCCTCGGCGCGCTCGTCGCGCTTCTTGGCCAGCGCCTCTTCGCGCTCCGTGAGGCGCGACGCCGCGTCCACCGCCGCCACCTGCACCGAATCGGACGCGGCCACGAGCTTGGCCTGCACCTTCTCCAGCTTGGCCGTGTAGTCGTCGTGCACCTTCTGGTAGACCGCCGACGCCGTCTCGGCCCGCTTGGCGGCGAGCGCGGCGATCCAGCCCGCCACCTTGCGGCGCTCGGCCAGGAGCTTCTCGACGGTCTCCGCCGTGTCTTTTTCGGGGGTGCTCATCGGGGGATTACCTCGTCAGCGGTTGCGAGACGCCTGCCGCAGCGCGTCGAGCGCGGCGAGGGCGTCGGCCGGCAATGATCGCACGGGACCGAGCGCGCGGGCCGTCCACGTGATCCGCGCGCCGTTCTCGAGACTCTCCATCCGCTGGTGCGCCTCGGTCAGCGTGCGGCCGACGGTGAGCGCGCCGTGATGCGCCATCAGGAAGGCGTCGTGCGACGCCCAGAAGGGATCGAAGACATCGGCCGCCGCGTCGGTGCTCGGCGTGCCGTACGGCACGAGCGCCACCGGCCCGACGCCGTAGCGCACCTCGGCGAGCGTCGTCGTATCGATCGACTCGCCCACGAGCGTGAACGCGGTCGCCACCGGGGGGTGGGCGTGGACGACGGCGCGCACGTCCGCGCGCCGCTGGTAGGCGCGCAGGTGCACCGCCAGCTCGGAAGTCGGTCGCCGCGCCCCGCTGCGCACGGTGCCATCGAGGCCGAGTTCCACGAGATCCTCCGGACGCAGGTCCACCTTCGACAGTCCGGCCGGCGTCACCAGCACGGCATCGTCGCCGACCCGAACGGAGACATTCCCGTCCTGGCCCGCGATGAGTCCGCGCTCATAGAGTCGCCGGCAGACAGCACAAACCGCCTGCCGAACGTCGTCGGTCCGGTGCGTGGCGGTTACCCCATCGCCTTATAGACGATCCGACCATCCACGAGGGTACATCCGACCCGCCCGTGCAGGATCCGCCCGCCATAGGGGGTGTTGCGCCCCTTGGTGAGGAAGGCCTTGGGGTCCACGGTCCACGCCTGATCGGGATCGAAGACCGTGATGTCGGCCGCGGTGCCGCGGCGCAGGGTGCCCCCGGGCAGGCCGAACAGGCGCGCCGGGGCGCAGGCCATCCGCTCGATCAGCGTGCCCAGGGAGAGGATGCCGGACTTCACGAGCCAGGTCACGTTCACGGCGAGCGCCGTCTCGAGTCCGATGATGCCGTTGGGGGCGTCGCTGAACTCGCGCTGCTTGTCGTCGTTGTGGTGCGGCGCGTGGTCGGTGGCGATCACGTCGATCGTGCCGTCCTTCACCGCCTGCTGCACCGCCTCGACGTCCACCGCGGTGCGCAGCGGCGGATTCATCTTGGCGTTGGTGTTGTAGCCCTCCACCGCGGCATCGGTGAGCGACAGGTGGTGCGGGCAGGCCTCGGCCGTCACCGGGATGCCGCGCTCCTTGCCCCAGCGGATCAGCTCCACCGAGCCCTTGGTGCTCATGTGGCAGAGATGCACGTGGCCGCCCGTGAGGCGCGCGAGCAGGATGTCGCGGATGGCCATGATCTCCTCGGCCTCCGCGGGTATCCCCTTGAGGCCGAGGCGAGCCGAGACGAAGCCTTCGTGCATGGCGCCGCCGGCGGCGAGGGTGGGCTCCTCGCAGTGATCGGCCACCGGGATGCCGAAGGTGCGCGCATACTCGAGCGCGGTGCGCATCAGCTGCGCGCTCACCACCGGCCTGCCGTCGTCGCTCACCGCCACCGCGCCGGCGTGCACCATCTCGCCGAACTCGGCGAGGCGCTCGCCCTTCTGCCCAATGGAGATGGCGCCGATGGGATAGACGCGGGCGGCGTTGGCGGCGCGCCCCTGCTTGAGGACGAAGCCGACGGCGGCCTGATTGTCGGTGACTGGATCCGTGTTGGGCATTGCGCAGACGGCGGTGAAGCCGCCGGCGGCCGCGGCGCGTGCGCCGGTGAGGATCGTCTCGACGTCTTCCCTCCCCGGCTCGCGCAGGTGGCAGTGCACGTCCACGAAGCCCGGTGACACCACCTGCCCGGCGCACGGGATGACCTCGGCGCCGTCGGGCGTGCCGATGGTGCCGCCGAGCGCTTCCACCTTGCCGTTGCGGATGAGCAGGTCGCCCACACCGTCGAGGTTCGAGGACGGGTCGAGCAGTCGCCCGCCCTTGAGGAGCACGTCACGGTGTTCAGTCATCACTGGTCGCCTTTCTTGCGGCCTCGGCGAGCGCCGGAGCGTTGCCCGCAAGGAGATAGAGCACGGCCATGCGCACGGCCACGCCGTTGGTCACCTGGTCGAGGATCACCGAGTGCGGGCCGTCCGCCACCTCGCTGTCGATCTCGACGCCACGATTCATCGGACCCGGGTGCATGATCAGGATGTCGCGCGGCGCGCGGTCGAGCCGCTCGCGCGTGATGCCGAAGACCCGGTTGTACTCGCGCAGCGAGGGGATGTAGCCCGCCGTCATGCGCTCGAGCTGGAGCCGCAGCACGTTGAGCGCGTCGGCCCACTCAATGGCCTGCTCCACGCGGTCGAAGACCTGCACGCCGAAGTCGGCAATGGCGGTGGGGAGCAGCGAGCGCGGGCCGCAGACGGCGACTTCGGCGCCGAGCTTGGTGAGCCCCCAGATGTTGGAGCGTGCCACGCGCGAGTGCAGGACGTCGCCGACAATGCAGATGCGCTTGCCGGCGAGCGTGCCGAACTTCCGGCGCAGGGTCAGCATGTCGAGCAGGCCCTGCGTCGGGTGCTCGTGCGTGCCGTCGCCGGCGTTGATGACGTTGCTCTCGATGCGCTCGGCGAGGAAGCGCGCCGCCCCCGAGGAGGCATGGCGGATGACCACCATGTCGATCTTCATCGCCTCGAGGTTCTTGGCGGTGTCCACGAGCGTCTCGCCCTTGCTCACGGAGCTCACGGATGTCGCGACGTTCACCGTGTCGGCCGACATGCGCTTCTCGGCGAACTCGAACGAGATGCGCGTGCGGGTGGAGGCCTCGAAGAACAGGTTGACCACCGTGGCGCCGCGCAGCGTGGGCACCTTCTTGATGGCGCGCTCGCTGATTTCGCGCAGCGGTTCCGCGGTGTCGAGAATGAGCGTGATCTGCTCGGCAGACAGGTGCTCGAGCCCGAGCAGGTCCTTGCCGAGCGGAGCGCTCACGTTTCCTCCCCGGCGATGACCATGGTGACTTCGTCGCGGCCATCGAGTTCACTCACGAAGACGTCCACCCGGCCGCCGGGCGGGACGTCGACGGTCCGGCCCACGACGTCGGCGTGGATGGGGAGTTCGCGCCCCCCGCGGTCCACGAGCACGGCGAGCATGATGCGCGCGGGCCGGCCGAAGTCGGCCAGCTCGTCGAGCGCGGCGCGGATGGTGCGCCCCGTGTAGAGCACGTCGTCCACGATGCAGAGCGTCTTGCCGTCGATGCTCCACGGGATGACCGTCTTGCCGACGATGGGGCGCGGCCCCACGGTCTGCAGGTCGTCGCGGTAGAGCGTGATGTCGAGGGCGCCGCGCGGCACGGCCGCGTTCTCGCGCTGCGAGATCAGGTGGGCGATCCGGTCGGCGAGCTGCACGCCACGACGCTGGATCCCGACGAGCACGAGCTGCTCGGTGCCGTCCGCGCGTTCCACAATTTCGTCCGCCATGCGCGCCACAGTGCGTTCGAGCGCACGCGCGTTGAGGACGACGGTCGGAGCGGTGGCCATGCGCTGTGGAATATGTGTCCACGGCATGCGATTGGACAACGGGTTGGCGCCAACAAGAAGCCCTCCGCGGGGAGCGGAGGGCTCGAGTGGCTCACGCCCGGCGGCGACGCGGGCGTGGCGTGGTCCGGCGACCGTCCGGCCGCGGCGTGGCCGCGACGTCGGCGGGTCCGGCGATCAGGCGGCGCGATTGGTGGCGTTCACGGGCACCGACTGCGGGCGGGCGAGGTAGACCTTCTCACGTCCGGGGCCCAGCGCGTCGCGGCGGACCGGATACGGGATCCACCCGATGATCGTGCCGCGCTCGTCGCAGAGGCACAGAAGAGATCCGGCGGTTGTCATCAGTACTCTGGCTTCCATTGGGGGGTCCTCCATCTATCGACCCGGCTGTCGCGTGCCGCCGGGGGGTTCACTCTCTCTGACACTTCACGCGCCCGAAAGGTTTGCGACCCGTGTCACGGGGGCGTATTCTGCCGGTATCGGCTCTGTCTCCCCTGTCCCCTGCACCCCCTGACCGATGTGCGGCCGCTTTGCGCTCTCGAAGAGCGATCGAATTGACTGGGCGCAGTTCGGGGTGAAGCGCGGCCCCATGCTGCCACCGCACTGGAACCTCGGCCCCGGCCGGGCGATTGCTGCCGTGCGGGACGCCGGCGCGGAGGCGGAGGTGGCCATGCTCCGCTGGGGTCTCGTCCCCTTCTGGGCCTCCGATCCGACCATCGGCGGCCGCCTGGCGAACGCGCGCGCCGAGTCGGTGGCGGACAAGCCGGCCTTCCGGGCGGCGTTTCGCGCGCGCCGCTGCCTGATTCCGGCAGACGGCTTCTACGAGTGGCAGGTCGTGAAGGGGATGACCAAGAAGCAGCCGTGGTTCGTGCAGCGTGCGGACGGCGGCGTGTTCGCGCTGGCCGGGCTGTGGGAGCGGTGGGAGCCGAAGGCTGGCGGCGAGGTCATCGAGTCGTGCACGCTTCTCACGACGGAGCCGAACGCGCTGATGGCGCCCATTCACTCGCGGATGCCGGTGATCATCCCGCCGGCGTCGTACGCGGCGTGGCTGTCACCGGAGACGGATGGGGCGACGGCACGCGCGCTCGTCGCCGCGTGGGAGCCGGCGGAGTGGCGGGCGCATCGCGTGGGGCTGCGCGTGAACGCGACGGCGAACGACGACGAAGCGTGCGCCGCGCCGACCGCTGACGACTGAAGCTCGCTCGACGTGCTCGCTGCGGCGCAGCGCGGGGGACCCCTCCCGCGCAATTGTCGGGCCTGACTGGCGCAGCTCTCTTGCGGCGCGTCGACGCGTGGGCCGCACGGCCGACCATCCGCGGGGCGTGCACGAAGCCCGCGGAGCAGGATCGCTCTCGCGGGCTTCGTTGTCGCAATCACCGACGGGCTTCGGCTTACTTCTTGACCGGCGGATCGGGGATGCTGACCTGGGCGACCGTCTTCATCGAGCCGTCCGGTTGCCGCTGGCTGACCGCCACAACGTAACCGGTGGGCGCGGTCACCCCACCTGTGAAACGGCTCACGGAGTAGGCCATGTCGCCGCTGGCACCCCACTTGACGATCTCGAGCTTGAGGTCCTTGCCGGCGCCCGGCGTCTTCAGCGCCTCCGTCCAGAAGGCCGTGATGCCGGCCGCGGAGTCATACTTGCCTCGCGCGTTGATGAAGACGGCATCATCGGTAAAGGACTGGCCCACCTTGGCGGCGTCGCCAGCATTCAGGGCGGCCACCGTCGCCTGAACCGATTCTTCGACGCTCTGCTGCGTGATCGGCGGCGGCGCGGCAGGCTCTTCCTTGGCTGGAGCGGCGCAGGACGCGACCGCGACGACGAGCACAGCGGGGATCGTGCGTGAGAGGCGAGCGTACATCAGCAACCTCCTGAGGGGGGGGACCCACGAGCGCGACTCGCGTGTATTCTGTCGCCGATCGGCGGCGGGCGCAATCCGCCGGTCGGCAGCTCGAGCCGGAGAGGCTGGCTCAACGCGACGGCCCCGTCGCACGAAGGTGCGGAGGGGCCGTGATTTCGCTTCAGGTGCGGGGTGCTGGGTGCAGGGGAGCTATTAACGGACAGGGTGGGATTCGAACCCACGGTACGCTTTTGACGTACACACACTTTCCAGGCGTGCGCCTTAAACCACTCGGCCACCTGTCCGGGAACCACAGAAAGACAACAGAAAAACAACAGAAAGACAACAGAGAAACAACAGACTCCCGCCCTACCGAACGACAGCGCGCCGGTGCGAGCACCGACGCGCTGCGCGTCTTCATCGAACGGACAGGGTGAGATTCGAACTCACGGTACCGTTGCCGGTACGCCGGTTTTCGAGACCGGTGCCTTCAGCCACTCGGCCACCTGTCCAAGGCAAGATTTGAAAAATATCCCGACGACGCGGGTGGGTCAACGGGAGACGGCGATTGGGAGTGTGATCTCGGATGAGGATTGGAGATTCCGATTCGCGGTCCGGATCACGATGAGGCGTGCAGATTGCATCGCCCGCCCTGCCCATCGTCGTCCATATCGCTCATCCGCACCGCAAATCCAAATCCGAGATCCCCATCCGAGATCCTCGTTGGACGCGCCTCGTTGCCCCCCTCTGCCTCCCGTGCCACTTTTAGGCTCATGACTACTCTCCGCCGACTCCTCCTCGCGACTACGGCCCTCGCCGTGGTCGGCTCCCCTGCCCTCGCCCAGCCCAAGGTCAAGACGGGTATCGAGGTGCTCCTCAAGGACTCGCTCCACCTCGTGCGCGGAAAGCGCGTGGGGCTGCTCACCAACCATAGCGGCCGCCTCCCCGACGGCACGAGCACCGTGGACGCGCTCTTCCGGACGCCCGGCGTCAAGCTGACCGCACTCTTCGGTCCGGAGCACGGCATCCGCGGCGTCGCCAAGGCCGGTGAGAAGATCGCCACCGAGGTCGACCCGGCCACGGGCGTCATGGTCTACTCGCTGTACGGTGACGTGCGCGCCCCCACCCCCGAGATGCTGAAGACGGTGGACGTGCTGCTCTACGACATCCAGGACGTCGGCGCGCGCGTCTACACGTATCAGTGGACGATGGCGCTGGCGCTCGAGGCGGCGGGCAAGGCGGGCGTGCCCTTCATCATCCTCGACCGTCCGAACCCGATCCGCGCCGACAAGGTGGACGGCGGCATGCTCGACACGGCCTTCTCGTCGCTCGTCGGGCTCCATCCGGTGGCGCTCCGCTACGGCTTCACGCCGGGCGAACTGGGGCGCTGGCTCGTCGGCAGCGGCCGGGTCAAGGCCGAGGTGAAGGTGGTGCCGATGCAGGGCTACAAGCGCGCGATGTACTACGAGGACACGGGCCTGCCCTGGGTGCATCCGTCGCCCAACCTGCGCAACAACGACGCCAACGTCCTCTACACCGGCACGGTGTTCTTCGAGGGCGTCAACGTGAGCGAGGGGCGCGGCACCGACAACCCGTTCGCGCAGGTGGGCGCCAGCTGGCTCACCGATGCGGGCGCCATCGTGAAGGCGTTGAACGACAAGAAGATCCCCGGCGTCTGGTTCGACTCGGTGCTGAAGCCGGTGGAAGCGGGCTACGAGTTCGGCGGCCAGACGATTCCGATGATCCGCGCGACCGTGACCGACCGCGACGCGGTGGTGCCGGTGAACGTCGGGGCGCACATGCTCCGCGCCATTTACGAGCGCCACAAGGACAAGTGGGAGTGGCGGAAGGGCTCCATTGACCGGCTCTCCGGCAGCGCGCGCCTGCGCGAAGCGGTGGAGAAGGACGGCGGCATCGAGGCCTTGCTCCCGGTCTATCAGGCCGAGGCGAACAAGTTTCTGACGGAATCGAAGAAGTACTGGATCTACAAGTAGCTTCGACCGCGAAGGACGAAGGGCGCGAAGGGCCGCGAAGAGTGACCTCTCTTCGCGACCCTTTGAGCACCTGGTCCTTGCCGGTCGATCGCCTTCGCGCCCCTTCGCGTCCCTCGTGCTTCGTTGTTGTCGCTTCTATCGCCTCGACGCGAAGAACTCGCTGAGAATTGCGCTGCACTCCTCCGCGCGCACGCCGCCCTTCACTTCGGGACGGTGGTTGAGCTTCGGATTGCGCAGCAGGTCGTGCACCGACCCCGCCATTCCCGCCTTGTCGTCCCACGCGCCGAAGACGACGCGACCGACGCGCGCGAGCACGATGGCGCCGGCACACATCGCGCACGGCTCGAGCGTCACGTACAGCGTGGCCTGCCCCATGCGCGTGTCGCCGGCGGCATAGGCGCCGGCCTTGATGACGCGCATCTCGGCGTGCTGCGTAGCGTCCCTGGTGGCGACCATCGCGTTGCACGCCTTTGCCACCGCGGCGCCCGACACGAGCAGCACCGCGCCCACGGGCACCTCGCCCTTCGCCGCGGCGCTCCGCGCCTCGTCGAGGGCGACGCCCATCCAGTACGCATCTTCCGCGTCGCGGGAGGCGAAGGTCACGGGGCCGGGCTGTGGCGTCATGCTGGAATCTACCGCGCCTGCGGCGTCCAGCCGTAGTGCAGGCGGAGGAATTCCAGCGTCGACGTCACGATGGCGCTGGCAAACCGGGTGAGGTTCTCGGGCGTGTCACGCGCTCCGACGCGAAAGGCCTCGATTTGCACCGCATCGACGTTTCCGCCGAGCGAGGAACCATGCCGCTGGACGGTATAACCGCCGTCGAAATAGGGCTCCTGGGCCGCGGGGGCCGGGTCGGACGGCGCGGGGACGGAGGGAAAGCCGTTCGCTGCGAAGAGCGCCCCCAGGCTCGTCGCTCCCCGCTTGAGGGCCGCGGGCGCCGTCCCACTGGCATTCGCGGTGAACAGGCGACCAATGCTCGACGCGGCCAGCGCGGGGCTGGAGGCGAGCGCGGCGTCGCTCAGCCGCAGCGTTGCCGCGTCGATGTCGTAGCCCAGTTCGAGCCGCGGCACGGCGTGCGCATGCCCGTGCAGGTCGATCAGCAACCCGCGGGTGCCGCTCCCGGAGACGCGTCCGCGAGCGGACTCGATGAACCTGTGGTACGAACTCCACGCGGGTGTCAGCGACGCGAGCCCGTCAGTGGCCTCCACGACCTCACGATTCGCGTCGAGCTTTGAACGGTGCAGACGGTTGATCACCAGGTGAGGCCGGCGCCCCGTGCGCGCGTAGAACTCCGCGGCGACCCGTCGGGCCAGCTCCTCGGTGTTCACGTCTGCATCGCTGATGCAGGCGGCGCAATCACGATCCGGCAGCGCCGCCGGCTTCAGCGCGCCGCCATGGGGGGCGGAGACGATGAGCGGCGCGTCGCCGGTGGTGTACTCGATATATCCGGCGGCGTCCGTCAGGACGGTGCCCGGCGCGACACAGTCGGGACACCCCTTGGGCGTTGGCTGGAGCGTCGCTTTGTCGCCGCAGGCGGCGAGCAGCACCCCCAGCGACAGCCCCCGGAGAGACAGCCGAACCCGGCGCGTCACGAGCTACACGCGCTGAAACGCGAGCGCCTCACCGGCGCTCTCCACGCGAATCGTGTCGCCCTCGGCGTACGTGCCCTGCAGCAGCGCCATCGCCAGCGGGTTCTGCAGCAGGCGCTGGATGGCGCGCTTGAGGGGACGCGCACCGAACGCCGGGTCGTACCCCTCGCGCGCAAGCAGTTCGCGCGCGGCCGGCGTGACGTCGAGCCGCAGCTTCCGGTCGGCGAGCAGCTTGTCGAAACGCGCCAACTGCAGGTCCACGATGTGGCTGATCTCGCCCTGCCCCAGCGGCTTGAAGATGATGATGTCGTCCACGCGGTTGAGGAACTCGGGCTTGAAGTGCCCGCGCAGCGCCTGCGTCACCTGCATTTCCACCAGCGCCCAGTCCTCGGTGCCCTGCTCGAGGATCCACTGCGAGCCGATGTTCGACGTCATGATGATGACGGTGTTGCGGAAGTCGACCGTGCGTCCCTGCGCGTCGGTGAGCCGCCCGTCGTCGAGGATCTGGAGCAGCACGTTGAAGACGTCGGCGTGCGCCTTCTCGATCTCGTCGAACAGGATCACCGCGTACGGCCGGCGCCGCACGGCCTCGGTGAGCTGGCCGCCCTCCTCGTAACCGACGTACCCCGGCGGCGCGCCGATGAGGCGCGCCACGGCGTGCTTCTCCATGTACTCGGACATGTCGATGCGCACCATCGCCGTCTCGTCGTCGAACAGGAACTCGGCGAGGGCGCGGGCCGTCTCCGTCTTGCCGACCCCGGTGGGGCCGAGAAAGATGAACGACCCGATGGGACGGTTGGGATCCTGCAGTCCGGCGCGGGAACGGCGCACCGCATCGGCCACCGCGCGCACGGCCTGCGTCTGCCCCACCACGCGGCGCGCCAGCTCCTGATCGAGCTTGGTGAGCCGCTCCTTCTCGCTCTCCATCATGCGGGTGACCGGGATTCCCGTCCACTTGGCGACGATCTCGGCGATGTCGTCGGCAGCAACTTCCTCGTGCAGGAAGCGCGCCCCGCCCTGCCGCTGCTCGGCGATCTGCGCCTCGATGGTCTTCAGCTGCTGCTCAAGTTGGGGAATGCGCCCGTACGTGATCTCGGCGGCCTGGCCGAGGTCGCCGGCGCGGGTGGCGCGGTCGGCCTCGCCGCGCGCCTCCTCGATCTGCTGCTTCAGCTTGCCAACGCCGCCGAGCGCGTCCTTCTCGTTCTGCCACTGGGCCTTCATGGAGGCGCTCTGCTCGCGCTGATCGGCCAGCTCCTTCTCGAGCGCCTGGCGGCGTTCCACGGAGGCCTTGTCCTTCTCCTTCGCCAGCGCCTGGCGTTCGATCTCGAGCTGCACGATGCGACGCTCCACTTCATCGATCTCCTGCGGCAGCGAGTCGATCTCGATGCGCAGGCGCGACGCGGCCTCGTCCACGAGGTCGATGGCCTTGTCCGGCAGGAAGCGGTCGCCGATGTAGCGGTGGCTCAGCGTCGCCGCCGCCACAATGGCGCCGTCGGTGATGCGTACGCCGTGGTGGCTCTCGTAGCGCTCCTTGAGGCCGCGCAGGATGGCGATGGTGCTCTCGACCGTCGGCTCGCCCACGTAGACCGGCTGGAAGCGGCGCTCGAGCGCGGGGTCCTTTTCGACGTGCTTGCGGTACTCGTCGAGCGTGGTGGCGCCGACGACACGCAGCTCGCCGCGGGCGAGCAGCGGCTTGAGCATGTTGCCGGCGTCCATGGAGCCCTCGGCCTTGCCGGCGCCGACGATGGTGTGCATCTCGTCGATGAAGACGACGAACTGCCCCTCGCTCGACGTGATCTCCTTGAGCACGGCCTTGAGGCGCTCCTCGAACTCGCCGCGGAACTTGGCGCCGGCGATGAGCGCGCCCATGTCGAGCGCGACGAGACGCTTGTTCTTGAGCGACTCGGGGACGTCGCCGTTCACGATGCGCTGGGCGAGCCCCTCGGCGATGGCGGTCTTGCCGACGCCGGGTTCGCCGATGAGCACCGGGTTGTTCTTGGTGCGGCGCGACAGCACCTGCATGACACGGCGGATCTCCTCGTCGCGTCCGATCACGGGATCGAGCTTGCCCTTGCGGGCGCGTTCGGTGAGGTCGATGGTGAACTTCTGCAGCGCCTGGTACTGGTTCTCGGGCGTCTGGTCGGTGACGCGATGCGCGCCGCGGATCGCCTCGATGGCCTCGAGCAGCTCCGCACGCGTCACGCCCTCGGCGGCGAGCGCGGTCTTGCTCTCGGTGCCCTTGACGTCGCTGAGCGCGAGCAGGAGGTGCTCGGTGGAGACATACGCGTCGCCGAGTGCCTTGGCGTCCTTCTCGGCGCGGTCGAGCACGGCCGTGAGTTCGCGCGCCAGCGACGGGTTGGCGCCGCTCTGCTTGGGGTAGCGGGCGATCTCGCGCGCGAGCGCCTCGCGCAGCGTCGGCACGCTGACGCCGAGTTTCTGCAGCACCGGCACGACGATGCTCTCGTCCTGCTCGAGCAGGGCGGCGAGGAGGTGCGCGTCGTAGACGAGCGGATTGCCGTGGCGGCGCGCGAGGGCGAGCGCGTCGTTGAGGGCGTCGGCTGACTTGACGGTGAGGCGGTCGGGGCTGAGCATCGGACCAAGGAGGCGGAGGGGTGCAGGGGCTTGGTTATGAGAGACGAGTGGAGCGCGGAGGGAGGAGAGAGGAGACATCGCTCCCTACGTGCAACTGTGGTGCCGTGCTTCGCCCGCCGTTCCGGCATCCTCGTGCGCCGGGCCGCGCGCTCGATGCGCCGCGGCGGCAGGGACTACGGTGAAATCCGGTACTCCCGACGGATCTTCCTGACCTGCGCCTCGCCCTTCCACTTCGTCGCCCACGGGAAGAGGCGCCACACCCACCAGAGCGCCTTGGCGTAGAACGGGTAGACGATGAGCGCCTCGTTGCGCTCGACGCCGGCGAAGAGGCGGGAGATCAGGCCTTCCACCGGCATGATCGGGAACGGCGCCATCGTGCGCATGGCGTCTGGCTTGAGCCCCGCGACGAGCGTGCGGCTGTAGATGTTGCTCTCGATGAAGCCCGGGCAGACGGCGCTGACCTGCACGCCCAGCCCCGCCCCCTCGAGACGCAGCGCATGCGTGAGACTCACCACCGCCCACTTGGACGCGCCGTACGCGCTGAGGCCCGGCGTGGGAATCAACCCGGCGAGCGAGGCGGTGTTGACGAGATGACCGTGCCCCTGCACCGCCATGCGCCGGAAGGCCGCGTGCGCCACGTGAATGACGCCGAAGAGGTTCACGTCCATCACGCGCCGCCACTGGTCGATGGTGGAGTCGCGGAACTCGCCGGCAAAGCCGATGCCGGCATTGTTGAAGCAGACGTCAATCCGCCCCTCGGCGGCAACGATCTCGGCGATGGCGCGCTCGACGTCGGCGGCATCGGTGACGTCGAGCCGGCGCTCGCGGGCGCGGCCGCCATCGGCGCGACACTCGCCGGCCACGGCGTGTGCGGCGGCCGCATCGATGTCCGTGACGCAGACAATCGCCCCGCGGCGAGCCGCCTCGAGGGCGATGTGGCGTCCGATGCCGGAGCCGGCACCGGTGATGAAGACGACCTGGTCCTGGAACATTCCGGGGATTGAGAGGAGGCAGGAGAAAGTGGGGTGCGGGCGGAGCCTCGGCAACGGACACCCCCGACGACGAAAAAAGCCGCCCGGGAGGTGGATGGTCTCCCGGGCGGCTCGTATTCGCTACTTGGTAATCAACATCTTCTTGACGGTCCGAAGACCATCCACCTCGACGACATACATGTAGATGCCCGAGGCGACTTCGTTGCTGGTATTGCGGTAGTTGCCGTTCCAGTACGCGGTGTACTGGCCGCACGTCAGCAGAACATTCTCCAGCGGTTGACCCCCTGCCACACTGCCCGTTCCCCCCTGAAGTACCGGGACCGCGACAAACTGCGCGAGCAGGTTGTAGACGCGGACGGAAACCTTGAACTGCTGGCTTGGATCATTCGTGCAACCAATCTCGAATGGGATCCAGGTTTCCGGGTTAAACGGATTTGGGTAGTTCTGTTTGAGCGTTACGACGGGGCGCTTGGCGGTTCCCTGCGTGCTGCCCTGGGCCTGCGCAAGCTGTGGCATGAGGGTGAGGGTCAGCACCGCTGCGAGTGCTGCCCAACGAAACCTCATCTTGACTCCTTTTCTGACAATACAGGGTCTTTGGGTTGTTCTCCTCTAGGATTAGGTGTGGATGTGATTGGCCAACAACCAACTTAGAGATCGCCAAGGGTACTGTCAAGTAACGCGGCAACGGCCGGGTTTGGACGGTCCCAGTGGAACTTCCGCCCCTCTCCAGCCCGCGTGCAGAGGCCCAGGCGGTCGCACGCTTCGATCAGCGGAATGGCGTACTTCCGGCTAATACCGAATATTTCCCGAAACTCACCCGCCGCGTAGCTTCGCGGATCCTGCGTGCCCGCGCGCAACGCCAGCAACGCGTCTCGCCACGCACCCGGCGACAGGAATCGCTCCTCCGCGATGGCCACCACCCGCCCCTCCCGCTCGAGCAACCTGAGGAGCGCCGGCGTCCGCGGGCCCGCTTCTGCGGCGATCTCGGCAGCCGTCGGCGCCTCCCGCCCCGCCGCTGCCAGCACACGCTCGATGGTCTGGATGTCGACGCGGTCGTCCGATGAAAGCTTCGGTTGCCATCCCGCGCGCGACACGAGACCGTCGGAGATCGCAATGCGGCCGCGCTCCACGGCCGTCGCAAACACCCAGTCGGTGAGCGCGCTGCCAAGCCCGAGCCGGCTGCGCAATGGTTGCAGCGGCGTGCCACGGTCGAGCGGCCGAGCCGCATGCGCAGCGTCCACCGACTGCACCAACGCTTCCTCCGCGGCATCGAGTCGCTGACGCTCCACCAGGCACGCACCGACGCGGACGACATCGGCGGACAGCTGCCCGATCACTGCCGCGCAGGCCTCGGGCGCGAGGCCCAGCCGCATCGGCGCCGCGGCCACGGCGAAGCCGCGTCCCGCCTCCTCTTCGATCATCCATCGCAGCCGCTGGTCGGCCGTGGCGCCCGCCGATGCGAACGGAGGCGTGCGACGGAAGGGCGGCGCGGGATCGGTGATGATGCCGCCGCCGATGGTCGTCGGCGGCGTTGCGGCGCGCAGCACGAAGCGGTCTCCGCCCCGCGCAACGAGCGGCTGGTCGAGGACGAGGCGCACGGGGACCACCGCTCCGGGGAGCACCGGTGCGCCGCGCGCCACCACGCGCGCACCAACATCGGCGGTGCCGAGATGCAGGCGCACGCGCGTCCGGGCGGTGAGCACCACCGCCGCATCATCGAAGAGGGCGACGTCGGCGCGCATGCGATCGCGCGCCACCCACGCATCAGCGGCGCCCACGAGCACGGCGCCGCGCTCCAGTGCGTCGCGGTCGGCCCCGGCGAGCGCCACGGCCACGCGCTGCCCGGCGAGCCCGGACTCCGCCGCGTGACCGTGCGTCTCCACCCCGCGCACCCGCAGCGTCGCGCCGCCCGGGAATGCGCGCAGCGCGTCGTCTCTCCGCACGCTGCCGCTCCATACGGTGCCCGTGGCTACAGTGCCGGTGCCCTTCACCGTGAACACGCGATCCACGGGCATGCGAAAGGCGTCTCGGACGTCGCGGGCCGGCACGGCGGCGGCGGCCGTGGCGAGCGCCGCACGAAGTTGTCCGATGCCCTCGCCGGTGCGCGCCGACACGGCGATGACGGGCGCGCCCGCGAGCGCAGAGCCCTCGAGCAGGAGCGCGACGTCGTCCGCGGCGAGGGCGCGCATCTCGTCGTCCACGGAATCGGACTTGGTGAGTGCCACCACGCCCCCACGAATGCCCAGCGCGCCGAGGATGGCGAGGTGCTCGCGCGTCTGCGGCATCACCCCTTCGTCGGCGGCGACCACGAGCAGCGCGAGATCGACCCCTGCCGCGCCGGCGAGCATGGTGCGGACGAACGCCTCGTGACCCGGCACGTCCACCACGCCCAGCGTGCCAATGCCGTCGAGCTCGAGCGGCGCGAAGCCGAGTTCGATGGTGATGCCGCGCCGCTTCTCCTCGGGCAGCCGGTCGGTGTCCACCCCGGTGAGCGCGCGGACGAGCGCCGTCTTGCCGTGATCGATGTGCCCGGCGGTGCCGAGAATCACGCGTCCACCTCGTGGCGCTCCCACGCGAGCAGGGCGCGCAGCGGACGGCCGCCGTCGGTGAGGTGCTCCTCGAGGAACTCACGCAGCAGGCGCTGGTGCGCGCGCAGGCTCAGGTCGTCGAGCGGGGGCGGCACCTGCCGTCCGAGCCACGCCCGGATCGCGTCACGCGCCGCGGGCGGCAGCGTGCGCGCTCCCCGCGCCTGACGCGCGCAGGCGGCGCAGAGCGCGCCGCCAGCGCGGTGGTGGAAGCTCACGGCCACGGCGGGATCGATGGCCGCATGGCACGAGACACACGCGTCGAGCGATGGCGCGAAGCCCAGCTCCGCGACCAGGCACCACGCGCCACCGAGCGCCACTGGCTCTGCCTCGCCCTTCGGCGCCAGCGCGATCGCATCGAGGGCATCGGTGACGGTGTCGAGCAGGCCCGGATCCTCCTGCTCCGGCGCAAACCGGAGCAGCAGTTCGGCCAGCGCCGCCGCCGCCGCGAAGCGGTCGAGCGACTCGGCCAGCGCGGGCCGCGACTTGGTGGCCTCGAAGGCGTTCAGGATGTGGAGGTCGCGCCCCATCGTGGTGACCAACTGCGCCTCGCCACTCGCAAACAGGTCGAGCGCCGCGCCGAACTTGCTGCGCGGACGCCGCGCGCCTCGGGCGATGGCCGACACGATCCCCAGCTCCCGCGTGACGAGTCGCACGATGCGCGACGTCTCGCGGTAGTCGAAGGCGTGGAGGACGAGGGCGTCAGTAGTGATCACGAGTCAGGATGGGGAGCTCGGATTGGGACTGCGGATTGCGATTTTCGATGACGATGTCGATGTCGACCGGGATGGCGATTTCGAAGACGATGATTCGGCGGGCGGCAGACTTGCCGCCGCCCGCAGTCTCCGCTCAAACATACCTCCGCTACGGGCGGCCGATGGTCAGGCCGGCGCGGAGGGAGCGTCCGGGCGCGCGGAAGCCGTAGATGCCCTGGTACGCGACATCGGTGACGTTGTCGGCGCGCAGGCGCGCGTGCACCGGGACCGACGCGTCGGCGGCGGACAGCCGGACATTGGCCGCGACGTCCACGAGGGTACGAGCGGGCAGTTCAACCGGCTTGGCGGGCCAGGCCGAGTAGTCGCGATCGTGCGCGCGCCCGGTGTAGGCGGCGCCAACCACGAGGTGGGCGCGCGACGCCACGCGGCGCGACAGCTCGACGCGCGCGGTGTGCGCCGGGCGCCGCATCAGCGGCTGGCCGCGCACGAACGTGGCGCCATCTCCGACATCGAACCCTTCATCGGTGACGCGCGTGCGCGAGTACGCATACGTCACGCGCGCCCCTACGCCGCCGATCGGCGCGAACGCCGCCTCGGCCTCCACGCCATCGGCCTCGGCCGCCGCCACGTTCACGTAGTTCGGCGCGGTGGGACTCATCGTGAGTGGATTGTACTGGATGAGGTCGCGGAAGCGCTGCTGGTAGGCGGTGACGACGAGCGTGGCGCTGGGCGTGGTGCGCTCGATGGCGACCTCCCGGCTGCGCGTCTGCTCCGGCACCAGCGCGGCATTCCCCCGCACGTAGCCCGTGGCGAAGTTTTCGAAGAAGCTCGGCGCGCGGAACGCCGAACCCACCGCGGCGCGCGTGCGCCATGCCTTGGAGAGCTGCCAGCCGGCGGACAGGCGCGCCGTGCGGAAGGTGCCGAACGCGCTGTTGTCGTCGAGGCGCGCGCCCACCTGGTACGAGCCGCGCGCGCCGAGGCCGCCGACCGCCTGCGCATAGACCGCACGGTCGTTGCGCGCGGCGACGAAGGAGCCCGCGTCCTCGCCATACTCGCTGAGCGAGCGCGTCGACGATCGCTCGTGGTCTCGCGATCCGTCGGCGCCGACCGTGAGGGAGTGCGTGGCGCCGACGCGCGCCGTCAGCCGAAGCTCCGCCGCGCGGCGGGTGACGGTGCCTCGCGAGAAGAAGCCGTAGAAGCCAACCGTATCGGCGGCGGAATCGGGGCCGTCGTTGGCACGCGGAAAGTGCTCACTCGACGACAGGGTCCACGAAGCAGTGAGCCGATCACTGATGGCACGGCGCCCCGCGAATGCGAGCGCCAACCGGCGGGTGGTATTCTCCGCGTTGCGCTCACCGAGCGAGCCGTCCGACTCCGTGGGATAGTGGTACGACGCCGCCAGCCAGCGCGCCGAGAGCACGGCCTCGGTGCGCGCATCAGGGGCCAGGCGAAGCGAGGCTGCGGCCGAGCGGTTGCGATAGTCGTTGTTGAACGGGAGGATGCCGTTGGAGGAGCGATCCGCAAGCGAAGCGCTCGCCGAGGCGCGCGCGCCGCCGACCGCACCGGAGAGGGCGACGTCTCGCTGGCCGTACGATCCGCCGTCGGCCGCCAGTGCGGCCCGCGCACCGCTCGCCCCCGTGCGCGAGATGAGCTGGATGACCCCGGTGACCGCGTCGGCGCCGTAGAGCACGCTGGCGGGCCCACGCACGATCTCGATGCGCTCGATGTTGTCGAGCGTCAGGGCGCCGAGATCGATGGCGCCTCCGGGCTCGTTGAGCGGGGCGCCATCGAGCAGCACGCGCACGTAGTTGCCCTGGCCGCCCCGCACGAAGAGCGAGGCCTGCGAGCCATGCGAGGACGCCGTCACGACGCTCACGCCCGGCACGAGGCGCAGCGCGTCGGTGAGGTGCACCAGGCCGCGCGCGCGCAGCGAATCGCCGCTGAGCACGGTGACGCTGGCCGGCGCGCGCACGGCAGTCTCCACCCGGGTCGCCGTGACGACGACGGGCGAGAGCGGCGTGGAGGTGGATTGCGCGTACAGGGCGGCGGGGAGTGCGAGCAGGAATAGGGGGCGCATTGGGACGGAGGGTAGATGGTGGAGGGTAGACGGTAGACCTTTCGGGCTAGCGGCGCTTCAGCGGGATCAGTACGGGCGCGCCGACGGCGGGGTCGCGCGCGACGACGAGGGGCCAGTCGTACACGGGCTCGAGCACGTCGCCTCGCATGACGTCGGCGGGCGTGCCGGCCGCGGCCACGTGGCCGTGGTGCAGCAGGACAATGTGCGCGGCGAAGCGCGCCACGAGGTTGAGCTGGTGGCTGACGAGCAGGATGGTGCGCCCCTCGCGCGCCAGTTCCTCGAGCAGCCCGAACGCCGCCATCTCGTGCGCGACGTCGAGGAAGGTGCCCG
This sequence comes from Gemmatimonadota bacterium, assembly GCA_016218305.1. Taxonomy (GTDB): domain Bacteria; phylum Gemmatimonadota; class Gemmatimonadetes; order Gemmatimonadales; family Gemmatimonadaceae; genus PNKL01. The sequence goes on from JACREJ010000112.1 coordinate 22,676, forward strand.
GTTCGTCGAGCACCAGCACGTCCCCGCCCTGCGCCAGCGCCCGCGCGAGCCGCACGCGCTGCCACTCCCCACCCGAGAGCTCATCGGTGCGGCGGTCCATCAGTTCGCTGGCGCCGGCGCGCACCGCGGCGGCTTCGGCCACCGCCGCATCGGCCGGACCGAGCGCGCTCCACGCCCCGTGGTGGGGATAGCGTCCGAGCATCACATAGTCGCGCGCGGCGAGCGGGAACGTGGGCTCCTCGCGTTGGGTGACCACCGCGAGCGTGCGCGCCATCGCGCGCCGGTCCGCCGTGGCCACGTCGAACGCGCCGACGCGCGCGCTGCCTGACGCGAGCGCCACCTGGCCGATCAACGCGCGCACCACGGTGCTCTTGCCGCTCCCGTTGGGCCCGACGACGGCGGTGATGCTCCCCGGCTGCGCCACGAACGACGCTCCGTCGAGCGCGTTCACGCGTGCGCCGGGATACCGCACGACGGCGTTCGTGATGGTGATCATGCGGCCCGCCGCAGGCGCACGAGGAAGAACGGCACGCCGACGAGCGCGGTGACGGCTCCCAGCGGCAGTTCGGCCGGGGCGCGCACCGTGCGCGCCACGACATCCGCACCGACCACGAGCGCCGCGCCGAGCACCGCGGACGCCAGGAGGAGTTCGCGCGCCCGACGGATGCCGAACGCGCGCGCGATCGCGGGCACGACGAGTCCGACGAACCCGACGAGTCCGGCGCCGGCCACGGTGACCGCCGCGAGGAGCGCCGACAGCAGGAAGATGCGGCGCGTGGCACTCGACACGCGCACGCCGAGTCCCGCCGCCGCGTCCTCGCCAAGCGCCAGCAGGTCGATGTCGCGGGCGACCGCCACCAGCAGCGTGCCGGCAACCAGCGCGTAGAACGCCAGCCACCGTATGGTCACCCACTCGGCGCCGGCCACCGAACCCATCATCCACCAGAGTGCGTTGCGCACCGTCCCCTCACCGGCGCCCGCGAGCAGCACCATGATGGCCGCGTTCGCGAACGCACCCACCACGACACCCGCCATGAGCAGCACGCGCGGGTCGGCGCGCCCGCTCGTCACGCGGGCGATGACGAGCACGAGCGCCACGGCGGAAGCCGCGCCGCCGAAGGCGGCCACGGGGAGCGCGACCGCCGCGGTGAGCCCCGCGACGACGGCGAGCACCGCGCCCATCGCCGCGCCGCCGGACACACCGAGCAGGTACGGTTCGGCGAGCGCATTGCGCAGCGTGCCCTGCAACGCGGCGCCGCTCATGCCGAGCACCGCACCGGCGATCATGGCGAGGCAGACGCGCGCGAGCCGCAGGTCGCGCACGATGGCCACGGACTGGGCATCCCCGCTCCCCGCGAGCGCGCGCACCACGTCGACCACGCCGATCGAGACGGGCCCGATGGCCAGGCCGGCCGCACCGGCGACGGCGAGCACGGCGAACAGGAGCAGCCAGCGTGCGCTGGTCACGGTGCGGTGCGCCCAGCGGAATCGCGCAGCGCGCGCGCCGCGGAATCGATTAGCGCACGCAGCGAACGCGCCCCTTCGCCCAGCCGGACGCCGGGGCGACCGACCAACGACGTGTCGAAGACGAACACCCGTCCCTCGCGCACGGCCCGCACCGCGCGCCACCGCGCATCGGCTCGCAGGCGCCCAGCCGCCACCGGGCCGGCGAGAATGAGATCGGGATTCCGCTCGGCGACACTCTCGAGCGTCACCTGCGGCGACGGTTGCGCCAGATCACCGAAGACATTGCGGGCGCCTGCCAACGTGATGAGCTCGTCAAGGTAGCTCCCGGCCCCGATGGTGATGATCGGCGACGGCCACGCATACCAGAAGACGGAGAGCGGCGGTTGGCCCGTGGCGCGCGCGCCGACGGCGTCGAGCGACCGGCGCACCGAGTCGGCGACCACGAGCGCCGCCGCACTATCGCCGACGGCGGCTCCGAGGGCGCGTAAGACGCGCGCGAGGTCGGCGATGCGGTCGGTGCGCAGGGAGAGCGTCTGCACCCCTGCCCGGCGAAACGCCGAGGCCGCGGTGCGATTGGCTTCGGCGGCGTAGAGCACCACGAGGTCAGGGCGCGCGGCGAGCACGGCCTCCACATTGGGCTGGATGCCGTCACCGAGGTCCGCGATGCGGCGCACCTGCGGCGGCGAGGCGTCCCAGCGCGTGCGGCCGATCAGGCGCGCCTCGGCGCCGAGGGCGAACATCGCCTCGGTCGTCACGGGGTTCAGCGAGACAATCCGTTCGGCCGGCCGAGCGAGCCGCAGCGTATCGCCGAAGTCGTCCACCAGCGGCGTCGCGGACTGCGTCGCGCTGCGGGACGCGCGATCGCCCGACGGTGCGGCGCACGCAGCGAACGCCAGCGCGAGCGCCAGCGTGCGCGCGGGCGCGCGGCGATGCATGCGACGACAGGTGGATGAAAACACGACGGGCTCGCTCCGCCCGGGGAACGAGCCCTGCACGCCGAGCGCGCCAACGATGCGCCCGCCGCCACGTGGCCTCCCCCGAGGCATCTGGTGTGGCACGGACGCGGGGCGTCTCCTGGCTCCGGGCCCCCGCTCCCCTTCCCAGCCGCGACGCGACCAGTGGGTGAATGAGCGGGGCGAACTACGCCCGTTACAGTGGCGGGGCCGCGCCGGACTTCCACCGGCTTCCGTGACCCGCATCCGTCATGACTTCTGTTGTGATCGGGAACCTAAGACAGGCCCTGTTCGCGCGCAACAGCGTCGCTGATCTGCTTGGTGAGATGGGCGCGCGCCTGCCAGTGATCCGCGCGCTCATCCGCCGTCGGATTCGCGTTTGCGGCAAACGCGGCGTCGAGCGCCTCCAGCGCGGCGCGCAACTCGGCGATGCCCTCCGCGGGCCGCCGCCGGCGCGGGCGCCCGCCACGCGCCATCATCGTGCGGGCGAGGCCGATGAGCAGCACGGCGCCGAGTGCGATCATGGTGAGCAGGACGCGCACCTGATTGCCCGACACGGCGCCCGCGCCCGGCACGCTGACGCGCACGACGGCACCCGCCGGCACATCCTGCGCAACGAAGCGCGCGAAGGTGCGGCCGCCCGACGTCGTCGCGCCGGTGGACGTGAGGCCGGCCCCCTCCGCGCGGCCCAACGCATCCTCGAGGAGCACTTCGAGGACGTCCGTAGGTCCGTCGACAATGAAGGCATGCTCCGTCTCGACGGGCACTTCGTACGAGAACGAGAACTGCTTGAGCCCCGGCGCGAAGGGCGCGGCGAGCCGCGCGCGCCCTTCCTCGAAGCGCACCGCACCGCCGGAGAAGTCGGTCTGCCCGACGCGGGCATTCCGCGCGCCGTCGAGCAGCACGGCTTCCCACACAACGCCGGTGTCGCCGGCCGCCACGCGCGTCACCGTGGAGTCGTTGGACAGCTCGTATACCTCGAGGATGATCCGGCGCTTCTCTTCGCCCGGCGCCGAGAAGACGACGTGGCGCGCGCGGGTGTGCACGGGGACCGGGCCGCTGGTGGTGTCGTGCACGACCAGTTCGGCGTCGGCGCCGCTGACGTCGCGTGCGGTAAGCGGCGGCGTGAAGTAGGCAATACCAGCGTAGACGCTCGACGCAAAGTAGACGGCGTCCGGGTCGCCCGACGTGCGGTAACGGAAAGCAAAGCGGCCCGCGCCGTCGGTGCGCGTCGAGTCGAGCGGTGCGGCCCGGTCGGTGCCGACCCGATGCAGCACCACCCAGGTGTTGACCACCGGCCGCGCGGAGGTGCGCGCACCGCGGACCACGCGTCCGCGCACCGAGCGCGCCTCGCTGGGCGGCGTCGTGTGCGCGCTCCCGACGGACGGCGTGCGCGGCGACGCCGTCTGCGCCGGCGCCACGCACGGCAGCGCGACGAGCGCCACCCAGGCGGCAACCGCGGACCGGCGTGTGCGGCGCTGCCGGGCCGCCAGACGCGAGTGGGTGCGGCCCAACCGATGCGCGGTCATCTCAGAAGGAGAACTTGCCAAAGTCCTCGGGACGCATGTGCTCGAGGTGGCGCTGCAGCTGCTCGGCGGAGAGCGAATCGTCGTCGCGGCCGACGTGCTCGGGCACACCCTCGTCGAGGTCACCACCCAGCAGCGACTCGTGCACGAACATCGGCGCGTCGAGCCGCAGCGCGATGGCGATGGCATCGCTGGGCCGCGCGTCCACGATGATGGGAGCGCCGCCGCGCGCCAGGTGCAGCTCCGCGTAGAACGTGGAGTCCTGCACGCGCGTCACCTGGATGCGCCGGAGCGAGGCGCCGAGCCCGGTGATGAGCGCATGGCAGAGGTCGTGCGTCATCGGGCGCGCGTGCTTCACGCCGTTGACGTGCACGGCGATGGACTCCGCTTCCGGGCGGCCGATCCAGATGGGGAGGACGCGGTCGCCGTCGCGCTCCTGCAGGACCACGACGTACGTGTTGGACGCACTGTCGAGCCCGAGCTTGGCCACCCTGACCGGAATCACGAGTCCTCCCCGGGGTGGCGCGCTACGGCGCGCGCACCGCGCGCCTGAGCTCCGCCACCTTGTCGGTGCGCTCCCAATTGAAGAGCGACACTTTCTTGCCGAAACGCTCCACTTTGGTCGGCGTACGTCCGAAGTGCCCATAGGCCGCGGTGGGGCCGTAGATCGGCTTGCGCAAGTCGAGCGCCGTGATGATGCCGCGCGGCGTCAGGTCGAAGATGGACGTGACGGCGCGCATGATGGCCGTCTCCGGCACCGTGGCGGTGCCAAAGGTGTCCACCATCACCGACACCGGCTTGGCGACGCCGATGGCGTAGGCCAGCTGCACCTCGCACTTCGACGCGAGCTTGGCGGCGACGATGTTCTTGGCGACCCAGCGCGCCGCGTAGGCCGCCGAGCGATCCACCTTGGACGGGTCCTTGCCGGAGAAGGCGCCGCCGCCGTGCCGCCCCGTGCCGCCGTAGGTGTCGACGATGATCTTGCGGCCGGTGAGGCCGGCATCGCCCTGCGGTCCGCCGACGACGAACCGGCCCGTCGGGTTGATGTGCACCTTCATGCGGCGCCCGCGCAGCTCGGGCGGGATGACCGCCTCGATGATGTCGTGCCGCACCGCCTCGTGGATCGCCTTGTTCTTCATCGAGTCGGCGTGCTGCGTCGAGATGACCACGGTGTCCACTTCGACGGGGCGCCCGTCTTCATACACCACCGACACCTGCGACTTGCCGTCCGGGCGCAGCCAGGCGAGCGTGCCGTCCTTGCGACGGTCGGCGAGCGCGTGGGTGAGCTTGTGCGCCAGCATGATCGGGAGCGGCATCAACTCCTCGGTCTCATCGCAGGCAAAGCCGAACATCATGCCCTGGTCGCCGGCGCCGCCGGTGTCCACGCCCTGCCCGATGTCGCGCGACTGCTGGCCGAGCGCGTTGAGCACGGCGCACGAGTCGGCGTCGAAGCCGATCCCGGCCTCGGTGTAGCCGATGTTCTTGATGGTCTCGCGCACGAGGCCGCGCAGGTCGACCCAGGCGGCGGTGGTCACCTCGCCGAAGATCGTCGCGAGCCCGGTGGTCACCATCGTCTCGCAGGCCACGCGGGACTGCGGGTCCTGGGCGAGCAGGGCGTCGAGCACGGCATCGGAAATCTGATCGGCAACCTTGTCCGGGTGGCCTTCAGTGACGGATTCGGACGTAAAGAGGTGGCGGTGCAGCATGGGGATCGAGTCGGGTAGAGGCGGAAACGGCCGGCGATGTGCCGGCCGCTCTAATGCGAGTCCGCGATATCAGGAACAATATGGGTGTCGACGAGGGCGATCAACCCATCGACGGCATCGCCGCTCAATCGGAGCTCGGCGAGCAGGCGCTCGCGCAGCAGCAGCTCCGCGGCCGCCGCCGTGCCCGCATCCACCGCCGCGGCCGCCGCGGATGCGGCCTCCGCCGCCCGGATGCTCCGGATGAGATGCTTGACGGCGGCGACGGAACGCGGCGCCACGCTCAGCTCGCGGATGCCGAGGCCGAGCAGCGCGAAGGCCATCACCGGTTGCGACGCCATCTCACCGCAGACCGACACCTCGATGCCGGCGGCGTGGCCCTCGGCCTGCGTGCGCGCGATGAGGCGCAGGATGGCGGGGTGCAGCGCCGTGAAGCGGGAGACGAGCTGGATGTTGCCGCGATCCACGGCCAGCGAGTACTGCACGAGGTCGTTGGTGCCGATGGAGAAGAAGGCCGTCTCGCGCGCGAGCGCATCGGCCGTGATGACCGCGGCCGGCGTCTCGATCATGACCCCGAGGGGAATGTCGGTGCGGTGCGGCACGCCCAGCGCCGCGAGCTCGCGCGCCGCCTCGTCGAGGAGCACGCGGGCCTGCCGCACCTCGTCGACCGAGACGATGAGCGGGAGCATGATCCGCAGGTCGCCGTGCATCGCGGACCGCAGCAGCGCGCGCAGCTGCACCTTGAAGAGCTCGGGCTCGTCCAGGCACATGCGGATGGCGCGCCAGCCGAGGAACGGATTCGCCTCGTGCGGGAAGCCGCCCACCGGGAGCTTGTCACCGCCGATGTCGTACGTGCGAATGACCACCGGATGCGGGGCGAAGGCGCGCAGGACCTTGCTGTATGCCTCGTATTGCTCCTCCTCATCGGGCATGGCGGCGCGCCCAACCACCAGGAACTCGGTGCGCATGAGGCCCACGCCCTCGGCGCCGCTGGTCGCGGCGGCCGCCGCCTCGTCGGGCATGTCCACGTTGGCGCGCAGCGTGATGCGCACGCCGTCGGCGGTCACCGCCTCCTCGCGCGCGTAGCGCTGCAGTTCGCGCGCCTCTTCCTGCTCGATGCGCGCGCGGCCGCGGTAATCCGCGATGCGCGCGGGCGACGGACTGAGGATCAGCAGGCCGTGCGTGCCATCGAGAATGGCGGTGGCGCCCGACTCCATCCGCGCCGTCGCGTCGCGCAGGCCGACGACGGCCGGCAAGCCGAGGGAGCGCGCGAGGATGGCCACGTGCGACGTGCCGGTGCCCGCGTCGGTCGCGATCGCCGCGATGGTCTCGCGGTCGAACTGGACCGTCAGCGACGGCGTCAGGTCATGCGTGACGAGGATCGCGTTGCTTCCCTTGGGCAGGTCCACCGGGTCGCGGTCGGGGAGGTCGAGCAGGACCGACAGCACGCGGATCTGCACGTCGAGCAGGTCGCTCACGCGTTCGCGCATCAGCGCGTTGCTGGAGCGCGCGAAGTGCTCGCGCCACTCGAGGAGCACGAGGTCGAAGGCCTTCTCGGCGGCGAACCCCTGCCGGATGAGCGTCTCGACGCTGGTGTGGAGGTCGGCGTCGGCGCAGATGGAGATCTGCACGTCGAAGATGGCGGCCTCTTCGGGGCCGGCATGCTCCTCCACGCGATCACGCACCTTGCGCAGGCGCTCGATGGCGTGGTTGCACGCGGCGTGCAGGCGGGCGATCTCGCCGTCCACCTCCTCGGGCTCGACCATGCGCGCCGCCACTTCGGGCACCTCCCACCGCAGGAGGTGCACGGGCCCGATGATGATGCCGGGCGAGGCGGAGACGCCGGTGATGACGACGCTCACCTCACGCCTCGCCGAACTTAGTGTGGACGAGCGCCACGAGCGCCTCCGCGGCCGCGGCCTCGTCGTCACCCACGGCGCGGATCACGATGGTGGCGCCGCACTCGGCGGCCATCATCATCACGCCCATTATGCTCTTGCCGTTCACTTCGAGGTCGTCGCGCACCAGCGTGATGGCCGACCGGAACCGTGCGGCAACCTTCACGATCTCCGCCGCGGGGCGCGCGTGGATGCCGTGGGCGTTCTGCACCTGGACCGAACGTTCGACCATCAGCGCACCACCGAGTAGATGAAGAAGAGCAGCAGCAGGATGACGCCCACGCGCCATCCATCGGTGCGAGCCTGCCAGCGGGCGAGCGCGACGGCGAGCAGCGCAGCGAGGCCCAACTCGAAACCGATGGGCGTCGGATGACCGGCCCGGACCCGCAGCAGCACCAGCGGCAGCGCCACGCCGGCGACGATCGCCAGCGCCCGCGCCACGTGCAGCGGACCCGTGCGCAACACGGGGCTCCCAAGCGCCGAAGCGACCTTGAGCCCCTCCCGATACCCCGCCCGCAACCCCCACGCGCGCAGGGCCACATGGGCGACGTTGTAAGTTCCCACAAAGGTCAGGAGCACGCCAGCCGCAGAGGCCCCAAGTCCGTACGCGAGCAGGGCGAGCGCGGAACAGAAGGGGAGCCAGCCCGCCCACACGAGGCGATCCCCGGCGGCACCAAGCGGTCCGCAGCAGGCCGTCCGGAAGCGTTCCACGCGCTCGCCGGCCTCGCCGTCAAGTTCGGCACGCACGAGGGCCCCGACCGCAAGCGCGGCCAGGTACGGATGCGCGTTGAAGTACCGGCTGTGCCGCGCCATGGCCGCGTGATACGCGTCGCCGTCACGGCCGCCGGGAAGCAGGCGGAAGGCGGGCTCTGCGGCGAAGGCGATGCCGTTGCCGATCATCGTCTCGTAGTTGTAGCTCCCCTGCACGGCGAAGAGCCGCACGAAGACGTGCAGCCAGGTGCCGAGCGGCAGCGTCGGCGCCGCCTTCACAGGAGCACCGCCGCGGCCGATCCCAGCGCCACCCCAGCCGCCAGGTACCACTCATACCCCCTCGCGGAGTGCACCACTTTCCAGATCGCGCCGGCGCCGACGCCGACGGCGAGCACGCCGACGACCGTCAGGGACGCCGCGTGGCCACCGACGTTGAGCCCGTCGAGCAGGGCGTCCCGCAGCGGCAGGAGCACGACGAGGAACAACGCCGTCACGGCGCCGGCGCGGCCAAAGTCGATGACGAGGCCGGTCCACTGCACGGACGTCACGGCGGCCGCATCACCTGCCGCGAGTTCATCGCGGTAGCGCGCGGCCACCTTCAGGTTGAACTGGCGCAGCCAGACGAGCGTTTGTCCGCCAGCCATCGCGCCGAGCAGGCCGGCGAGCACCGCAAAGGGCAGCATGCGCGCCGTGAGTTCCGCATCGGCGCCCGGCACGGCCGCCACGGCGCCGGCCGCCACGGAGGCCGGGCCCCACTCGGGATAGCGCGACGCCCCGAATGGCATCGTCTCCAGGGCGAAGCACTCGAGCAGCACGCCGGCGAGCAAGCCGGCCGTCACATTCCCGCAGACCGCGCCCGCGAGCGTGGCGGCGACGAGCGGGCGCGACAGCATGGCCTGCGGGAACGACACGAAGTCGAGGCCGACGACCGCGCCCAGCCCAGTGAGCACAACCAGCGTGCCGGGCTCCATCATCCGCCGCTCCGCGTGAGCAGGTCGTCGAGGGGGACGGGATCGGCGCCGGGAACATCCTGTGCCGAAACCTTCACGCCGCGCGCGCCGATGGCGCGAAGGTCTGCCTCTTCCGACGCGTCCAGAAAGACGTAGCGCAGCCGCGGCGACCGTCCGGCGCGGTGATGCAGGCCGCCCACGTTGACGTGGGTAATCGCCGGATCCCCCTCGACGAGCGCCCGCATGGTGGCGGTGCTGCCGGCGAGGAGCAGTCCCGGCGACGGCAGCAGCCGGTAGGCCGGCAGCCGCGAGAGCGCGCCGGCGACGGACTCGAAGTGCACCTGCATCTCGGGCGGCACGCCCATCCGATAGAGGTCCTGTTCCCAGGCACTCTCGGCCACCTGATCGTCCACGAGCACGATGAAACCGAGGGCCAACGGCTGGCCCCACCCCACGACGACCTGCCCGTGCACCAGTCGATCGTCGATCCGGTAGGCCTCAATCGGCACGCACGCCCTCCTCGGCGACGCACATGGCGGCCTGCCCCTTCTGCACGGCGGCGCGCCAGGTCTCCGGTCCACCACTCGATGCCATGACGAACGAGAGCAGCATCGGCAGGTTGGCGCCGCAGACCACGGCGAGGCCGGCCGACTCGCGCGCGATGCGTCGCGCCGCGATGGTGCAGCTGCCGGCCGGCAGGTCGGTGAACACCACCTGGGCGCCGCTCGTCGTCACAGCCTGCCGCAGCGCGTCCACCAGCTCGGCGCCGCCGAGCGTGGCGTTGCTGAATGGCATGAGGCGCGAGGCCGCCGCGGCGCCGGCGACGCGGGAGACGGCGCTGACGAGCCCCTCGGCGAGGTCTCCATGCGCGGCGACGATGGCGCGAGGGCCCTCACTCATCGTCGTCGAGCAGGTACTTGCCGAGGTCGGCAGTGCGGCGGACCATGTTGGCCTTGAGCCGCTCGTTGAACGAGTGCGCGGCATCCACCCCGGTATACCGCAGCAGGTGATTCATCGCGATCACCTCGGAGATCACCGTGATGTTCTTTCCCGGATTCAGGGGGACGGTGATCTTGGGAAGGTCCACGCCGAGAATGTTGACGGTCTGCCCGTCGAGCCCGGTGCGGTCCACCTGCAGCGTCTTGTCCCAGACGACGAGGTCCACCACCACCTCGATGCGCTTCTGCTGGCGCACGGAGTGGATACCGAAGATCGCACTGACGTCGATGAGCCCGACGCCGCGGATCTCCATGAAGTGCCGCTGCAGCTCGTGCCCGCGGCCGATCACCACGTCGGCGCCCTTGCGGCGTGCGAGCACAAGGTCATCGGCCACGAGGCGGTGGCCGCGCTCGACGAGGTCGAGCACGCACTCCGACTTCCCGATGCCGCTTTCGCCCGTAAAGAGCAGGCCCACGCCGAAGACGTCGGCGAGCGATCCGTGCAGCGAGATGGCGGGCGAGAATTCGTTCTCGAGGAACGGCGTGATGAGGCGGTAGAACTCCTGCGTCTTGAGCCCCGAGACGAGAATCGCGACGCCGGCGCGGCGCGCCTCCTCCTCCATGCCATCAGGAAGCGCCTGCCCCTTGGTGACCATCACGCAGGGGATCGGATAACTGAAGTAGGTGTGGAGGTTCCGGCGCCGCGTGTCGTCATCAAGCGTGCGGAGGTAGGTGATCTCGGTCTCGCCCAGCACCTGCACGCGCTGGTGCACGAAGCGGCCGGTATAGCCCGCCAGCACCAGTCCCGGACCCGACGCGTCGGAGGTCGGAATCTCGCGTGCGAGCCCCTCGGGACTCCCGAGCACGGTGAGGGCGAGGGCCTCGCCCATGCGCTCCACCAGCCCGCGGACGGTCAGCGCCATGGCGGCTCAGCCCCGCCCGGCGGCGCGGCGCGCAGGCGAGTGGCGCGCCGGCGTGCGGCGCTCCTTCGAGGCCTGCCTCACCAGCTTGGTGAGCGCCGCGTTCAGGGCCGGCCCCCAGTAGCGGCCGGCGGCCGCCGCAACGAGCCGCGTGCCGCGCGGGCCGTTGAAGACGATTTCGACGCGGCGCTCGGGGCCATCCGAGTCGAACCGGACGATGGCGCTGGTGGCGCGCGGGATGCGCTCCGACGCCTTGACGACGGCCGCCTCGGCCTTCTTGAGCATGGACTGCGTCAGTGCGATGCCGCGATGCGAAAAGACCAACTCCACGCTAGCCTCCCGTCTGGATCACTTGCTGAAGATGTGCCACGGTATCGTCCGCCGCACGGTCCCACGTGAAGGATTCGGCAAATCGACGCGCATTCCCGCCGAGCCGTGCGACCAGGTCCGGCGCCCCGCAAAGCCGCTGCATGGCGGCCGCCATGGCATCAATATCACCGTGGGGCACGAGAAAGCCCGTGTCGCCGTGGCGCACCGACTCCCTGATGCCCGGCGAGTTGGAGGCGACCACGGGCGTTCCGCACGCCGAGGCCTCGATATTGGTGAGCCCCCACCCTTCCTTGGGTGACGCAAATGCCGTGGCCCACGCGCGGCGCAGCAGTGCCAGCTTCTCGTTTTCGCCCACAAAGCCAAGAAACCGCACGCGGGTGGTCAGGTCAAGCGATGCGGCCAGGCGTTCGAGCGCCGGCCGGTAGTCCCCCTCCCCCGCGATCTCGAGAACCGCCCGGGGGTCGGCAACGCGGGCGAAGGCCCGGATGACAAGATCCACGCCCTTGTACTTCTTGAGCCGGCCAAGGTACGCAAAGACCGGCGTCGGGGAGCGCTGGGCGGCGTCCGGCGTATAGTAGTCGCACGACGCGCCGGGGTAGATGACGCGCACCTGCTCGCGCCGGATGCCGCGCCCGACAAGGTCATCGGCCGTGCTCTCGCTGATGGCCTCAAACGGCGTGCGGCGATAGACGAGCGGGATGGGGCGTTCCGACAACCAGACCGCGGCGGCCAGCGGCGCCGCCAGCTCCTGGAACGCCGTGCCGCCGAACAGGTGCGGCACGCACGCCACGACGCGGCGAGCGCCCCACAGCGGCGTGTAGAGCGGCATCTTGTTGATGTCCTCGACGAGGACGTCAAACGGCCGGGCGGCGAGATGGCGCCGGAAGTACGGCCACGCGAGGAGCGCGAACGTCTGGCGGATGCCGGTGCGATGCACCGCGATGCCGCCGAGCTCGGCGCGGGGCGGGCACCCGGGCCAGCCGCCGCACAGCATCGTGATCTCGTGCCCGCGCGCGGCGAGCCGCTCGAAGATCTCGTGCAGGTGGATTTCGGCGCCACCGGCCAGCGGATTCTCGCGGTCCTGCCAGTTGACCACCAGCAGGCGCACTAGAGGCGCCCCATGCGTCGCGCGAGGGCGTCGAGCACTCCGTTCACGAAACGGGCACTCTGCTCGCTGCCGAAGCGCTCGGCGAGCCGCACCGCCTCCTGGAGGACAACGCGAGGCGGGGTGCTGCCCTGCGAGAGCTCCGCCGCGGCCAGGCGCAGCACGCAGCGCTCGATGGCGCCCAGGCGCTCAATGCGCCAGTTGGTGGTGACTTCCCCGAGTTCGGCGTCGAGCGCCTCTCCCTGCGCCTGCACGATGCGCAACAGCGCGTCGGCGAAGGCCCGCTCTTCCGGCGCGACTTCGAGATCATCCCACAGGAGCAGCGCGACGCGGTCGAGCGGCTGCCCGTCGCGGAGGTCCCACGCGTACAGCGCCTGGAGCGCCCGCGCCCGTCCCCGCGTCTCAAGTCGAGCCATCAGTCATCCCCGGCGTCGCTGCCCGCGTCCAACAGTCCGAAGAGGTCGGCCATCTGCATCGCGGCCAGCGCCGCGTCCCATCCCTTGTTGCCATGCGCGCCGCCGGCACGCTGCAGCGCCTGCTCGAGCGTGTCGGTCGTCAGCAGCGCGAAGCCAATGGGCACGCCGTACTCCCCCTGGAGCATGGAGAGGCCGCGCGAGGCCTCGCCGGCGACGAAATCGAAGTGCGGCGTCTCCCCGCGGATCACCGCGCCGCAGGCTACCACGGCGTCGTAGCGCTCGCTCATCAGGACGCGGGCCACGGCCGCGGGCAGCTCCCACGCGCCCGGCACCCACACCACGTCCACGTCGTCGGCCCGCGCGCCGTGACGCACCAGGCAGTCGAGCGCACCGTTGACGAGCGACTGCGTCACGGTCTCGTTGAAGCGGCTCGCGACGACGACGAAGCGGCGTCCGGCCCCGGTCGGCGTTCCTTCGAACTCGGCCATCAGAGCGCTCGCAGGTGCCCGAGCTTGCGCACCTTGGTTTCGAGGTAGTTGGCGTTCTCGACCGTCGCGGGCGAGATGATCGGCACGCGTTCACCGAGGCGCAGTCCATAGCCCTCGAGGCCGACCAGCTTCTTGGGATTGTTGGTGATCGGGCGGATGGACTTGAGGCCGAGGTCGAGCAGGATCTGCGCGCCGATGCCGTAGTTCCGGAGGTCGGGAGCGAAGCCGAGCTTCTCGTTGGCCTCCACCGTGTCGGCGCCGAGGTCCTGCAGTTCGTACGCCTTCAGCTTGTTGAGCAGGCCGATGCCGCGTCCTTCCTGGTCGAGATAGACGATCACGCCCCGCTCCGCCTCGGCGACGAGCCGCATCGCCTCATGCAGCTGCCAGCGGCAGTCGCAACGCAGCGAATGGAACGTGTCGCCCGTGAGGCACTTGGAGTGCATGCGCACGAGCACGTCCTCGTCGCCGTCCACGCTGCCCATCACCAGCGCCACGTGTTCGCGATCGTCCACGTCGTTGCGATAGCCAATGACAGTGAACTCGCCGAACTCCGTGGGGAGGCGCGCCTCCGCGACACGGTGCACCAGGCGCTCGTTCTGCAGCCGGTGCGCCACGAGCTGCGCCACCGTGATGAAGGTGAGGCCGTGCTTCTCGCAGAACTGCTCGAGCTGCGGCCGCTTGGCCGTGGAGCCGTCCTCGGTCAGGATCTCGCAGATGACGCCGGCGGGCTGGAGCCCGGCCAGCCGCATCAGGTCCACGGCGGCCTCGGTGTGCCCGACCCGTTCCAGCACGCCGCCTTCGCGCGCGCAGAGCGGGTGCACGTGACCGGGACGCCGGAAGTCGGAGGGAACGGCCAGCGGGTCGGCGCAGCGACGAATCGTGGCCGCCTGGTCGGCGGCGCTGATGCCGGTGGTCACGCCGTAGCGGCGCACCGCGTCGATGGTCACCGTGTACGCGGTGCGGAGCGCGTCGGTGTTCTCACTCCCCATCATGGGCAGGTCGAGCTGCGCCACCCGCGCCGGACTGAGCGCGACGCAGATCATGCCCTTGGCGTGCATGAGGAAGTTGACCTTCTCCGGCGTGACGAATTCCGCCGCCAGGATGAGGTCTCCCTCATTCTCGCGGTCTTCGTCGTCCGCGACGACGATGAACTTGCCGGTGCGCAGGTCGTGGAGGGCCTGATCAATGGTCGAGAAAGGCATCAGGCAGATGGTAGATGGTAGATGGTAGACGGCAGGTGCGGCGCAGCCAGGCGCTGCACGTACTTGCCCACCAGATCGGCTTCGACGTTTACACGGTCGCCGGCGCGCAAGTCGCCAAGCATCGTGTGACGCAGGGTGTACTCGATCAGCGAGACCTGCACGCCGCCATCGAGGAGTTCGTTCACCGTGAGGCTCACGCCGTTCACGGCGATGGAGCCGTGCGGCACCATCAGGGGCGTCCACTCGGCGCCCAGCGCGAGATCCACCAGCAGCGCGTCGCCGTACGCCGCAACACGCGTGACGTCGGCCACGGTGTCCACGTGTCCCGCCACGAGGTGGCCGCCGAGCCGGTCGCCCAGCGCCATCGACCGCTCGGTGTTGATGCGGCGACCCGCCGTCCAGGCGCCGAGCGTGGTGCGCTCGAGCGTCGTGGTCACGGCCGCCACGGTGAATGTGCCCGCCCCCGACTCGCGCACGGTCAGGCAGACCCCATCGCAGGCGATGCTCTCACCGGCCGTGAGGTCGGTATACACCGAACGTACGACAAACTCGCGGCCGGCCGGAGTCGGCGTGGCCGCAACTATAGTGCCGATGTCGCTGACAATACCGGTGAACATAGATAGTTCAGAGAAACAACAGAAAAACAACAGAGAGACAACAGAGAGACAACAGACTACCTACGGCATCAGCGATCGGGTGGGGCGAGGATCGTCATCAGGTCATCGTCGAATTCTCGGCGTTCGACGACGCGCCAGCGCGACAGGGCGCTGGTGGCTGCGGCGGGGGCCGCGGAGAAGGCGCCGAGTGCCCCGGCCCCCAGCAGCACCGGGGCCTGAAAGATAACCAGACGGTCCACCAGATTGCCCCCTAACAAGGCGCCCGCAAGGGTAGCGCCGCCCTCGACCAGCAGGTGCTGCACGCCCCGCGCATGGAGGGCCTGAAGCGCCGAGGAGAGATCGGGCGCCTCGACCGGCTCAACCCCCTTTCGAGCCAGCGCCAGGGCGCTTTCACCCGAGGGAGCGGACGTCAGGAGGACCACGGGGGCCTTCTTGGCGCTCCGCACCAGCTGACTTCCAAGCGGCAGCCGCGCCGAGTGGTCGAAGACCACCCGAAGCGGCGCCACTCGCGGCTTCTTGACCCCACGAACGGTCAGCGCCGGGTCGTCGGCGATGGCCGTCCCGATGCCCACCGCCACGGCGTCGGCACCGGCCCGCAACCGGTGCACCTGCTTCCGCGCCGCTTCACCCGTCAGCCATCCCCGCTCGCGGTCGCCGGCGGCGATGGCGCCGTCCAGGGAGACCGCGAGCTTGAGCGTGATCCATGGTCGCTTCGCGCCGCTCGCCCAGTGCAGGAACGGCGCGTTCAACTCGCGCGCCGCCTCCTCCTCGAGACCGAACTCGACGGCTATGCCGGCGGCGCGCAGCGCCTCGGCGCCGCGCGCCTTGGCCGGATTGGGGTCGGGAGTGGCGGCCACCACGCGCCGCACGCCGGCGGCGATGAGCGCCTGCGAGCACGGCGGCTGTTTGCCATGGCCATTGCACGGTTCGAGGGTGCAGTACACGTCGGCCCCGCGCGCGTGGTCCCCGGCCTGCGCGAGTGCCGCCGCCTCGGCGTGCAACTCCCCGAACCGCGCGTGGTGTCCCGCACCGACCAGGACGCCATCACGGACGATGACGGCGCCGACCATCGGGTTCGGCGCCGTCTGCCCCCAGCCGCGCGCGGCCAGAGCGAGCGCGCGCCGCATCCACGCCCGCTCGCGGACACTCCACGCGCTGCCCGAGTCTCGCATCAGAAGCCCGTGCGGAGTCCCACCGAGAAGTAGCCGCGACTGGCCGCCGCATCGGATCCGAAGGAGTTGATCGCAGCCGGCAGCGACCCGCCGCTCACCTGCCCCACCTCGGCGACCAGCTTGCCGATGATGAAGTTGAGGCTGAACCCCGCGTAGATGTTCGTGCGCGTCATGCTGTTGCTGACATCGACGTTGGTGGTCTGGGCCGGGAACGGCGCCTGCGGACGGACGGTGACCCGCAAGTTCGCCGAGTTGTCGTACTTGTCTTGCCCGACGCCCGCCTGCAAGCCAAACACCATGAAGGTCTTTGACGCGCTCAGCCGCCAGCTGATCGTCTTGATGTCCAGGTCATTCATCGCAAACTCGCCCGGCGCGGAGGTGACGCCGCCGCTGACGGTGCTCTGGCCGGCCACCGAGATCGTGGGGAGCGCGCGCTGTACCCAGCTGAACGAGACGCCGGGCACGAGAATCGACTCCTGCAACAGGCCCACGCGCAGCCCGTAACCAAACTTCGTGGAGCCGCCGGGGAGCGACACGGTGACATCACCACCCTCGGGCGCCGTGGGGACGTACGTGGCCGTCAGCAGCGCGTCGACGCCGCCAATGCGCGTGACGCCCAGCGGGAATCCCTTGTAGATGCCTACCGCCCCGTCAATGGACGCCATCGGGATGTACTGGTCCTCGCCCGGATACGACGTCGGCTGCGCCGAGGTGGTATTGAAGCCGACATTCTCGAGCTGCGGAAAGGTCCCCTTCACTGCGGTGGCGCGCATCGCGATCGTGAAGTGCGGGAAGCCGCCGAGGACGCCCCCCTGGCCGAGCGTCGTGCTGCCGCCCACGAGCGCCGTGGAAATCTGCGGGGTGAGGAAGTTGAAGAGATCCGTCGTCTTGCGGCAGGCATCCGCGGTCGTCCCCGACGTCGCGCACTGCGCCTGGACGCTTGAACTGGCTGCCAGCATCATCGCGCCGGCAAGAACCATCGCATTCGGTACCCGCATGTTCATCTGCCTCCACTAAGGTTGACTCGTCCGGTCCCCGCAACGACCTCGCCGAGCATCCAGCTCTCGACGCCGGCCGCGGTGGCGCTGGCGCAGACCGTTGCGGCGCCCGCTGCGTCGGTGATAACCACCATGCCGACGCCCATGTTGAACGCCCTGAACATCTCGTCCCGGGCCACGCCCCCGGCCTCGGCGAGCACGCGGAAGACATTGGGCACCTGCCACGAGGCCGTGTCCACCACGGCATCGAGCGTCGGAGGCAGCGAGCGGTCGAGGTTCCCCGGCAGGCCGCCTCCCGTGATGTGCGCCATCGCATGAATAACACCACGGACCGGCGCGAGTGCCTTGAGGTACGACCGGTGCACCGCCAGCAGGACGTCGGCCGTGGTCCGGGTGTCCCCCGGGAAGGTGTCCCCCGGCGCGAGCTTCAGCCGCTCAGTCACGATGCGACGCGCCAGCGAATAGCCATTGGTGTGCAGCCCGCTCGACGCGAGCCCCACCAGCACGTCGCCGGCGCGCACGCGGTCGCGCGTGATGACCTCGTCCTCCTCGACCCAGCCGACGATAAAGCCGGCGAGGTCGTAGTCGGGCGGCGTGTAGAGGCCGGGCATCTCCGCGGTCTCCCCGCCGACGAGCGAGCAGCCGTTTTCGCGGCACCCGGCGGCGACGCCGGCCACGACCTGTTCCACGACATGCGGGAGCAGCTTCCCAAAGGCCACGTAGTCGAGGAAGAAGAGCGGCTCCGCCCCCTGCACGAGAATGTCGTTGACGCAGTGGTTCACGAGGCAGTGGCCGATGGTGTCGTGCCGGCCGGCCTCGATGGCCACCTTGATCTTGGTCCCGACGCCGTCGGCGCTCGACACGAGCAGCGGCGCGCGCGCGCCGGCCGGGACGCGGAACATCCCGCCGAAGCCGCCGAAGGCGCCGCGCGCGCCCGCGGTGAACGTGCTCTCGACGAGCGCCTTGATGCGGTGCTTCGACGATTCGGCGGCGTCGATGTCGACGCCGGCGCCCGCGTAGGTCAGGCCTGCGTCACTCACGACGGCATGTCCTGGTCAAAGGAAACGAGGCGGTGGAAGTCGGCGATGCGACGGTCAATGTCCTCGCGGGTCACCGAGAGCAGCCGCGTGATCGAGAACGCCTCCACGACGAACGAGCCCATGGCCGAGCCGATGACGACGGCGCGGCGCAGGTTGGCATCGCTCAGGTCGTTGGTGCGCGCCAGGTAGCCCATGAAGCCGCCCGCGAACGAGTCGCCCGCGCCCGTGGGATCGAAGACCGCCTCGAGCGGATAGGCCGGCGCGTAGAAGATGGAGTCGCGCGTAAACATGAAGGCGCCGTGCTCGCCCTTCTTGATGAGCACCGTCTTGGGGCCGCGGGCGAGAATCCAGCGCGCCGCCTGCACCAGGTTGGACTGCTCCGTGAGCTGGCGCGCCTCCCCGTCATTGAGCGTGATGAGGTCCACGCGGCCGAGCAGGTCGAGCAGGTCGCCGCGCCGCGATTCGATCCAGAAATTCATCGTGTCGCAGGCCACGAAGCGCGGCTTCTCCACCTGCTCGAGCACCTGCAGCTGGAGGCGCGGGTCGATGTTGGCAAGGAAGACATACTGCGCCGACC
>JACREJ010000113.1 GCA_016218305.1 Gemmatimonadota bacterium
GCTGCTGCCGCGCTGGAAGCGCAGGCGCCGAGCGTGATTCCACTCCCCGAACATCCGCGGCCGGATTTTGAGCGGGCCGAGTGGGTGAACCTGAATGGCCGGTGGCGCTTTGCGTTCGATCCATCGAACAGCGGAGAGAATGCGGGGTGGGCCGCGGGGGCGCTGCCGGGGACGCGCGAGATCCTGGTGCCGTTCTCGTGGGGGTCGGCGCTGTCGGGTGTGCCGGACTCTGCCGACATCGGCTGGTACTCGCGTTCGATCACGGTGCCATCCTCGTGGAACGGACGCCGTCTCTTCGTGGTGTTCGGCGCATCGGACTGGCGCACCACCGTGTGGCTGGACGGCACGAAGGTCGGCGAGCATCAGGGTGGATACACGCCGTTCTCCTTCGAGGTCACGGCACCGGCGAAACCGGGGACGACGCAGCGCCTCACCGTGCGCGTGGACGACACGACACATCCGTTCAAGCTCGAGGGGAAGCAGGGGTACGGCAAAGCGCGCGGCATGTGGCAGACGGTCTACCTCGAGGCGCGCGGCACTGCACCGCTCGCTGCTGTGCACGTCACTCCGCGCGCCGACCTTGCCGGCATTGGCGTGGACGTGCGACTGCACGAGCCGGCGCCGCGCGACCTGACGCTGCGGCTCGCGTTCGCGAACCGACCGGGGCAGGCGGACGCCACGGCACGGATCGCAAAGGGTTCAATGCGGGCGCATGTCGATGTGGCGCTGCCAGGGGCGCGACGGTGGTCGTTGGAGGATCCGTTCCTTCATACGATCACGGTCACGGTGGGGTGCAGAGGCACGGGCACGGTGGGGTGCGCGGACACGGGATTCCACGAAGACCAGGGACAGACGTACTTCGGGATGCGCACCATTGGAGTAACGAAACTGCCGGGGACGGACATTCCCTATGTGGCGCTGAACGGCGAGCCGGTCTACCTGCAGCTCGCACTCGATCAGGCGTACCACCCCGACGGCTTCTACACCTTCCCGACCGACAGTGCGCTGCGGAACGAGATCCTGATGGCGCGGCAGATCGGGCTCAACGGGCTGCGCGAGCACATCAAGATCGAATCGCCGCGCAAGCTGTATTGGGCCGACAAGCTGGGCGTGCTGATCATGGCCGACGTGCCGAACTGGTGGGGGCCGCCGGACTCCGCGGCGTTCCGCGAACACGAGGTCGCCCTGCGCGGGATGATCGACCGCGACTTCAACCATCCGTCGGTCTTCTCGTACGTGATGTTCAACGAGACGTGGGGATTGCATACGCGTGTGGGAGAGCGCAATCCGTACCTCCCCGAGACGCAGCGCAAGGTTGCGAGCGTCTATCAGCTGGCGAAGTCGCTCGATCCGACGCGGCTCATCGAGGACAACTCGATCTGCTGCGGGATGGGGCACACGGAGACCGACCTCAATACCTGGCACGATTACCTGCCGGGGTGGAGCTGGCAGAGCCGAGTGAAGCGACTGAGCGACAGCACGTATGCCGGGTCGCCGCATCACTTCATGCCGGGCTACACGCAGGGTACGCAACCAATGCTGAACTCGGAGTTCGGCAACGTGTGGGGCTACAACGGCAGCACCGGCGACGTGGACTGGAGTTGGGACTATCGCCGCGCGATTGACGCCTTCCGGCGCTACCCGAAGGTGAGCGGGTGGCTGTACACCGAGCACCACGACGTCATCAACGAGTGGAACGGCTACTGGCGCTTCGACCGCACCTGGAAGGAAACCGGACTCGGCGAGCTGGTGCCGGGGATGTCGCTGCGCGACCTCCACGCGCCGTTCTACATCGCCGTGGGAGACTCGCTGCTCAGCCACGACGTGGCCGCCGGCGCTCGGGTGGAAGTGCCGCTGTATGCGTCATTCCTGAGCGGGAGCACGGGACACGGCGACTCGTTGACGGTCCGCGCTGAACTGTCGGGGTGGAACGCATTTGGCGAGCGAAAAGCGTACGGATCCTATCGCGTGCGAATTTCCTACACACCGTGGATGTCGCGCTCACTCGATCCACTCGTGATCACCGCACCGAACGAGCCGAGCGTCAGCGTGCTGGCGCTGCGACTGGAAGACGATGCGGGGAATGTGCTGCACCACAACTTCACGAGTTTTGTGGTGGGTGCCGGTGCGGTGCCGGCGAGTGGAGTGACGGCAGACGGTCGGCGTGTGCGCACGGCAAGTGTCGCTGCGACGGCGACGGCAGACGGCAGGTGGTCTCGCAAGCAATGGACCGTGCTCGGCAAGAAGTACAACGGCGCGGGGAGCGGTTTTGTAGAATACCGCCTGCCGTGGCCGTCGGGACTCAAGGCGAGCGACGTGGCGAGTGCGACGTTCCTCGTCGAGGCTTCGGCCAAGCGATTGAACGGCAAGGACCGCGATACGACGGCCACGGGCGGCGGCGACTACATGCGCGGCGGCGGGTTCCACGATCGCAGCGCCAACAAGAACAGCTACCCGATGACGAGCGCGTACAAGTTCCCCAGCGCGGTGACGGTGCGGGTGAACGGCGAGATCGCGGCGCAGCGGGAACTGGCCGACGATCCCGCCGACTCGCGCGGCATCCTCAGTTGGCACGCGCAGCCGTACGACCGGACGCTGCACGAGGCGGGATCATACGGGGAGCTACTCCGCGTGCCGCTCAGCGCCGCCGTGGTCGCGGCGGCGGAGCGGACCGGGGAGATCGTCATCCGGATGGAAGTAAGCGACGCGCTCCCGGGCGGTCTCGCAATTTATGGGTCGCGATTCGGCCGCTACCCGATTGACCCGATGGTGCTGTTTGTGCTGAGATAGGAGGGGGAGGGGCGGAGTGCAGGGGCTTGGTGAGGAGTGAAGAGTGTAGCGAGGAGAACGAGCACCGGAGGGAACGTGCGATACTGCAGTACTTGGATCCTTGGAGCCACGGCGGTCATCGCCGCCTGCGGCGGTGAAGCGGGCAGGCAGGGGGCCATCGTGACGAGAGAACCATTCGGGACGGCGCCCGACGGGCAGGCCGTCGAGCTGCTCACGCTCAGAAACGGCGACGTCGAACTGCGCGCGATGACATACGGCGCGATCATCGTCTCGCTCAAGGTGCCGGATCGCGCCGGGCAGATGGGCGACGTCGTACTCGGCTACGACTCGCTCGCCGGATATGTGAAGTCGTCGCCGTACTTCGGCGCCGTGGTGGGCCGGTACGGCAATCGCATCGCCAAGGGGAAGTTCACGCTCGACGGCGCGGATTACACGCTGGCCGTGAACAACGGGCCGAACGCGCTACACGGCGGGCTCACGGGCTTCGACAAGGTCGTCTGGAGCGCCAATACGGTGCGGACGGCCGAGGGGGTGGGGATCCGGTTCCGGTACGTGAGCAAGGATGGAGAAGAAGGGTACCCGGGGACGTTGACGACAGCCGTCACCTACACGCTGACCGACGCGAACGAGGTGCACATCGCGTATGAGGCGACGACGGACAAGGCGACGCCGCTGAACCTGACGCAGCATTCGTACTTCAATCTCGCCGGCAAGGGTGACATCCTGGCGCACGTGCTGACGCTGCACGCCGACCGGTACACACCGGTGGATTCGACGCTGATTCCAACGGGCGAGCTGGCTGCGGTGGCGGGTACGCCGTTCGACTTCACCGCGCCGCACGCGATTGGCGAGCGGATCAACGCCGAGCACCAGCAGCTGAAGTTCGGCGGCGGGTACGATCACAACTTCGTGCTGACGCGCGCCGACACGGGCCTCGCGCTGGCAGCCGTGCTGAAGGAGCCGACGAGCGGACGGGTGCTGGAGGTGCGGACCACGGA
>JACREJ010000018.1 GCA_016218305.1 Gemmatimonadota bacterium
CGTGTCCGTCGGCAGGAAGGTGGTGCCGAAGAACGTGAACTCGCGGCGCTGGAGGTCGAGCAGGATCGTGGGCTTGCCGCCGATGTAGACGTGCGGAATGGCGACGTAGATGACGATCAGCAGCCACGCGACGACCGTGCGGCGGGTGAGCCAGGCGCCGGACGCCGGCTTGGGGCGGAGCCAGCGGCGCGTGCCGTCTTCATTCAGGGTCGGGAGGACGCGACCCGGTGCGGGAGGTGCTATCGAAGGCACAGTACGCGCATCGGCGCGCGGGGGCAGGAGTGGAGACGGGGGCTTGGCAAGCCCCGTTCGGTGCACGGAAATCTAGCGACCTTGGGATCGGGGTGTTGGTGCAGCGGACAGACGGGGGCGGATAGCCGACGAGGGTTGCGGCGACGCCGCCCCCGCACCTAGTTGCACGGATGTGGCGCGCGTGGATGCGCGGACGGCTCCCCCCAGGAGGTTGCATGCAGCAGTGCTCAAGGTCGAGTTCCACTCTTGCCGTCGCGGCGTTGTTGCTCGCTGCGCTCACGCACCCGGTCGCCGCGCAGGAGCACCAGCACGACGCGGGTGACGCCGAGGAAATCGGCCGAGTGGCGTTCCCGACGAGTTGTACCCGTGCCGTCCAGCCGGACCTCGAGCGCGCGGTCGCGATGCTGCACTCGTTCTGGTATGAGAAGGCGGAAGCGGCGTTCGTTGGCGTCGCCGCGCGCGACCCGGAGTGTGCCATGGCGCACTGGGGAGCGGCGATGAGCGTGTTCCGGCCGCTCTGGCAGCCCTCGTCTCCGGCGGAATTGCAGCGTGGCGCCGCCGCGGCCGCGCGCGCGGCAACCGCGAAGCACACCAGTCGGCGCGAGCAGGCGTACGCCCGGGCGATCGGCGCCTTCTACGCGGACGCGGCAACGCGGCCACACGCCGTGCGCGTTCTCTCGTACGAGGCGGAAATGCAGGCGCTGCACGACGCGTATGGAGCGGATGACGAGGCGGCCGCCTTCTATGCGCTCGCACTCCTCGGTGGCGCGGCCGTATCGCCCTCGGATCCCACGTTCGCCAGGCAGAAGCGGGCCGCCGCGCTGCTCAGCGGCGTCGCCGCCGCGCACCCGCGGCATCCGGGCATCGCGCACTACTTCATTCACGCCTACGATTCGCCGGAGCTGGCGTCGCTCGCGCTGCCGGCCGCGCGCGCCTACGCGGCGATTGCGCCGGGCGTGCCGCATGCGCTGCATATGCCGTCGCACATCTTCACGCGCCTCGGGTTGTGGGGCGATGCGATCACGTCGAACATCGCGTCGGCCGCCGTCGCGCGGGCCTACGCCACGAAAGCCGGCATGCCGGGCGCCTGGGATCAGGAGCTGCACGCGCTCGACTATCTGATGTACGCCTACCTGCAGGGTGCGCAGGATCGGCGTGCGGCGCAGGTGCTTCAGCGCGTGCAGAGCGTCGCGCACGCGGAACCACCGGTGCACGCGGCCGCCTACGCGCTGGCGGCGTCGCCCGCCCGTTACGTGCTTGAACGTCACGACTGGCGCGCGGCCGCCGCACTGGTGCTGCCGCACACCAACATCCGCTGGGAGTCCTACCGGTGGTCGGAGTCCATCATCTACTATGCGGCAGCGCTTGGCGCCGCGCGCACCGGTGACCTCCAACGCGCCCGACAGCAGGTCCAAGCGCTCGAATCGAGGTATCTGGAACTGCGCGGGAAGGACAAGTACGCCGGCCTGATCGAGGCCCAGCGTCAGGCCGCCGAGGGTTGGATTGCCCAGGTCGAAGGTCGTGCCGAGGAAGCGGCTTCCCTGCTGCGATCGGCGGCCGAGCTGGAAGAATCGATCGAGAAGCACCCCGTGACTCCCGGTGCGGTGCTGCCGGCGAGAGAACTGCTCGGCGACCTGCTGATGGTGCAGAACAAGCCCGCCGAGGCCTTGCAGGCCTACGAAGCGACCCTGAAGTACTCGCCTGGGCGCTTCAACAGCGTCGCCGGCGCGATGCGCGCCGCCGAGGCCGCCGGCGACCGCACGGCCGCGCGGCGGCACGCGGGTCGCCTGCTGGCGCTAGCCGCGTCGGCCGACACGGAGCGGCCGGAGATCGGCGACGCCAGACGTCTGGCGGCCGTGAAGGACGGCGCTCGATGACCTGATCCGGGGCGAAGAAAGGGGAACGAGCGACTACATCCCCTTCTTCGCTGGTCCCGCCGCACCCTGAGAGACGGAGGGCACCGAATCCGGCGCTGCCTGCACGCCTTCCGGGGCCTTCGGGTTGGCGGGATTGGTGCCGTGCAGCGTGATCACGTACCCCACGACGCCCTCGACCTGGTCGGGCTTCAGCATCTTGCCCCAGTTGGGCATGCCCTTGGCGAGCACGCCCTCGACCACGGTCTTCATGACGTCGGTCGGCCGGCCGCCGTGGATCCAGAAGTCGTCCGTGAGGTTGGGGCCGATCTGGCCGCCGCCGTCGGGGCGATGGCACGGCACGCAGTACGTGGTATACACGACCTTGCCGGCCTCGACCCTTGCCGGGTCCTTGGCGAACGCGGCCACCTGCTCATCGGTATAGGTGCCGGCCGTCTTGGGATGCGCGGCGCTGAACGCGGCCATCTGCTCCTCGTACGCCTTCTCCTTGCCCGGCCCCACGCCAATGCCCATCGGATCCCAGTAGTAGATCGGGACCACGAGGATGGTGACGTAGAAGATCCACTTCCACCACGTCGGCAGCGGATTGTCGTACTCCTGGATGCCGTCGTAGGCGTGCTCGAGCAGCTTGTCGTTGTCGTTGTCAGCCATATGTGCTCCGGTGCGCGGCGCGTCTTCAGCGCGGCGTCTGAGGATGTTCGTCGTCGAGTGGCATCCGGCTGGCCGCGTCATACGTGCGCTGCCGGCCGGGGGCGAAAGTCGCGATCACAATGGCCACGAACGCCGCGATGAAGAGGATCATCGCGACCTCGGCGTAGGCCGAGAGGTTTGCCGCGCTCATGATATCTGAGAGTCTCATCAGCGGGCTCCGCCGGCGGTGGCGTTCTTGAGGTCACGGCCGAGCCGCTGGAGATACGCGGTCAGCGCCACGATCTCCTTGTCGGCGAGCCCCTTCGGGCCGCCTGCCGCCTCGACGGACGCCGCCACCTGCGCGGCCTGCGCGCGGGCGAGTTCGGGCGCCGTGTTGACGGCGTCACCGTACGGCACGCCGATCATCGCCATCGCGTCCACCGATTTCTGGATGGCCGCGAAGTCGATGACTGCGGTCTGCAGGTGCGGATACGCGGGCATGATCGACTTCTGGACGACTTCGCGCGGGTTGTACATATGGCGCACGTGCCAGAGGTCCGGATACTTGCCGCCGAGGCGGGCGAGGTCCGGCCCGATGCGGCGCGAGCCCCAGAGGAACGGATGCTCGTACACCGACTCGCCCGGCTTGGAGTAATCGCCGTAGCGCTCGGTTTCGTACATCAGCGGGCGGATCATCTGCGAATGGCAGTTGAAGCACCCCTCGCGCTGGTAGATGTTGCGGCCGGCGAGCTCCAGCGGCGTGTACGGCTTGATGCTGGCGATCGTCGGCACGTTCGACTTGATGAGGAAGGTCGGGACGATCTCGAAGAGCGACGCGACGATCACCGCGATGGCGGTCATGACCGAGAAGAAGAGCGGCATGCCTTCCCAGCGGCGGTGCCAGCCCATGTCGGTGAAGCGTGCCCAGAGGCCGCCCGTCGCCGGGGCATGGGGGTCGGTGTAGGCCGGATTGAGCGGCGCGGCCTGCACGACCGGGACTTCATACGTCGCCGGACGCGAGGCCCACGTCCTGTACAGGTTGTAGATGCCGACCAGCATGCCCGTGATGTAGAGCGTGCCGCCCATCACGCGCACCCAGTACATCGGCATCAGGCGCATCACGGTTTCGACGAAGTCGGGGTACTGCAGACGTCCGGTCTCGTCGAAGGCGCGCCACATCAGGCCCTGCGTGGCGCCGGCCGAGTAGATGGCCACGACGTAGAGCAGGATGCCGAAGGTGGCGAGCCAGAAATGCCACTCCATCAGCTTCTTGCTGAAGATCTCGGTCTGGAAGAGCCGCGGCGCCAGCCAGTACACCATGCCGAACGTCAGGAAGCCGTTCCAGCCCAGTGCCCCCGTGTGCACGTGGGCGATGATCCAGTCGGTGTAGTGCGCGAGCGCGTTTACGCTCTTGATCGAGAGCATCGGGCCCTCGAACGTGGACATGCCGTAGGCGGTGACGGCGACGACGAAGAACTTGAGGATCGGATCCTCGGTCACCTTGTGCCAGGCGCCGCGCAGCGTGAGCAGGCCGTTGACCATGCCGCCCCAGCTCGGCATCCACAGCATCACCGAGAAGAGCATGCCGAGCGTGGAGGCCCAGTCCGGCAGCGCGGTGTAGTGCAGGTGGTGCGGGCCGGCCCAGATGTACAGGAAGACCAGCGACCAGAAATGGAGGATGGAGAGCTTGTAGCTGAAGACCGGCCGGTCGGCCGCCTTCGGCATGAAGTAGTACATGAGGCCGAGGAACGGCGTCGTCAGGAAGAACGCGACGGCGTTGTGGCCGTACCACCACTGCATGAAGGCGTCCTGCACGCCGGCGTAGATGCTGTAGCTCTTGAACGCCCCCGCCGGCACGGAGAGGTTGTTGAAGATGTGCAGCAGCGCCACCGTGATGATGGACGCGATGTAGAACCAGATGGCGACGTAGATGTGGCGTTCGCGCCGCTTGGTGAGCGTCACGAAGTAGTTGACGGCGAAGGCCACCCAGACGACGGCGATGGCGATGTCGATGGGCCACTCGAGCTCGGCGTATTCCTTGGACTGCGTGAAGCCGAGCGGAAGCGTGATGGCGGCGGCGACGATGATCGCCTGCCACCCCCAGAAGTGGACCTTGCTGAGTGCGTCGCTCCACATGCGCGCCTTCAGCAGGCGCTGCGTCGAGTAATAGGCGCCGCAGAAGAACGCGTTCCCCGCGAAGGCGAAGATGACGGCGTTCGTGTGCAGCGGGCGCAGCCTCCCGAACGTCAGGTAGGGCGCCGCGTTGAAGCCCGGCAACGGCAGCTGGATGGCGATGATGAGGCCGATCAGGAAGCCGACGAGGCCCCAGATCATCGTGGCCCACAGGAACTTCCGTACGATTTCGTCGTCGTACGAGAACGAGTCGAGGCGAGCGTTCATCGCTGCTCCGAAGGGGTGGGAGGACGCGCGCGCCCGTGGATCACCGTGGGGTGCGCCTTGCAAGCGACAACTATCTAAGGCGATGCAGGAGGCGGCAATCAACGCACTCCCCACACCGCGTCAGGGATCTGCTGACGTGTTGTGCGGGTACGGGGCAAAATTCACTGGAACTACCTGCGGTGTAACGAGTTGGCCACTAACGTCCGGGCGGGCCAGAGTTGACGTAAATTACTCTGCTGAGGCCCGGACGGCGTTCAGGATCACCGCAACGTCAATGGCCTCCTGCAGCATGGCCCCGGTCGTCGGCGAGAAGTAGCCGAAGGAAGCCGCCACCATCGCGAGGCCGCTGAGGCCGAGCCCGACGACGATGCTCTGCCGCGCGATGGCCACCGAGCGCCGCCCGATGCGAATGGCGTCGGCGACACGCGTAATGTCGTCGCACAGGATCACCGCATCGGCCGACTCGGCCGCGATGCCGCCGCCGTGCGCGGCGAGGGCGATGCCCGCGGTGGCCGCGCTCAGGGCCGGGGCGTCGTTGGTGCCGTCGCCCACCATCACGACGCGCCGTCCGGCGCGCATGAGCTCGCGCACCGCCTCCACCTTCTGCTGCGGGAGGAGGTCGCCGCGCGCGTCATCGATGCCCATGGCACGCGCGATGCCCTCGACGTTGGCCTGGTGGTCACCGGAGAGAAGCACGAGATGGCGAAGACCCATCCGTCGAAGCTGTTCGAAGAACCCGTGGAGCCCGTCGCGGGCGTGGTCGGCGTATTCGATGGCCCCGGCAATCTGTCCATCCACCGCGACGACGCCCCGGAGCCCGGCCCCCCGCGCCTCCGCGATCGCCTCCTGCTGCTCCGGGAAGAGCGAGAGGAGCCAGGCGGCGGCGCCGACGGCCACATCGCGTCCTTCCACGGTGCCGCGCACGCCCAAGCCCGGTGCGTCCACGACGTTGGACGGGACGGGCAGCGCGAGGCCGCGGTGCATGGCGGCGTCCACGGTGCTGCGTGCGAGGTGATGGCCTGACCCCACCTCCACGGCGGCGCCGAGCCGCAGCACGTCGTCAGGCGTCCATCCCGACAGCGCATCCACCGCGACCACCTCGGGGCGGCCAATGGTCAGCGTGCCTGTCTTGTCGAAGACGGCCGTGTCCACACTTGCGAGGCGTTCGAGGGCGCCGCCCGAGCGCACGATGACCTGGTGGCGGGCGGCGCGATTGATGCCGCCAATGATGGCCACGGGTGTGGCGAGGAGGAGTGGGCAAGGCGTGGCCACGACGAGGACGGCGAGCACGCGCAGCGCGTCGTGCGTGGCGAACCAGGTGATGGCGCAGACCAGCAGGGTGGCCGGCGTGAACCAGACGGCATAGCGGTCGGCCATGCGCTGGATGGGTGACTTCTCGGCCTGCGCGGTCCGGACGAGCTCGACAATGCGCGCGTACAGCGACTCGCTGGCCGGGCGCGTGGCGCGCACCACGATGGCGCCCTCGAGATTGACGGCGCCGGAGCGCACGTCGCTGCCCGCCTGCACCAGGTCGGGCGGGGCCTCGCCCGTGAGACGCGACACATCGAGGTGCGAGCGTCCGCTGGCGACGACGCCGTCGGCAGGGAGCATCTCGCCGGGGCGCACGAGCAGCAGGTCGCCGGGGTTGATGTCCGCGGCGGCGATGTCCTCGTGCTGGCCGTCGGCGCGCTGGCGGTGCGCCGTGCGCGGCGCCGCCTCCTCGAGGGCGCGCACGGCGTTGGAGGCGCGCCCCTCGGCGTAGCGCTCCAGCCACTCGCCGCCCGTTTGCATGAGCACGATGACGAGGCCGGCGACCGGCTGCCCGAGCGTCACGGCGCCGACGATCGAGAGCGTGGCCGCCACGTCGGCGGCGAAGTGCCCGCGCAACAGTCCTCGCACCGTGCGCACCACCACGGGAAGTCCGGCGACGATCAGTGCGAGCATCCAGCCGCGCCAGACCCACGGATTGCCGCGGTCGGCCAGTCGCACCACGCCGCCCGCCGCGAGGGCGACGACTGCGAGGGCCGGCAGCCACGTGGCGCCGCGGGTCAGTGAGAACGCCCCCACGCCGGGGGCGGCGAGGGGGCGTTCGTCCTGCGTCACGACAACTCCTACCTGGTGGCTTCTGCGGCCGGTTTCTCGTGGCCGGCAAACTTGCGGTTCGTCAGCTGCACGATCGTGAAGCACACGATGACCAGCGCGACGGTGCCGACGATGAGTCCGGTAAAGGCAGCCTTGCGGTCTTCGGGATGATGCGTGGTGGCGCTCATGCGTGTCCTCGCAGGGTGGGGGGCGGCGCGGCCGTCAGGCGACGCGCACCTTGGTCATGACATCGTTCTGCTTGATCTTCTTCATGACGTCGAGGCCTTCGGTGATCTGGCCGAAGACGGTATGGACGCCGTTCAGGTGCCGCGTGTTGGCCTCGCTCAGCACCATGAAGAACTGGCTGCCGCCGGTGTCCTTGCCGGCATGTGCCATCGAGAGCGCGCCGACGGCGTGCTTGTGCGGGTTGCCGGCGGTCTCGCACTTGATCGTATGGCCGGGGCCGCCGGTGCCGATACGGGGATGACCCGCCGGGAGGTCACGGGAGAGCGGGTCGCCGCCCTGCACCACGAAGTCGGCGATGACGCGATGGAACTTCACGCCGTCGTAGAAGCCCTTGTTGGCGAGCGTCTCGAAGTTCTCGACCGTCTTCGGTGCGGCATCGTCATACAGCTCGGCAATGATGGTGCCGACGTTGGTCTCGAAAGTGGCGGTTTTCATAGGGACTGATCGGGGCAGAGGACGGCGGAGAACGGCAGGGCACGGCAGCGGGTGCCGAACCTTGAAATCTAACCGGGGCCCTGCGGCTGGGCTACTTTGGCGGCGTTATTGGCGGGCTATTTGGCGGGCTATTTGGCGGGCTATTTGGCGGCGCGGCGCTGGCCGGGCGTGGCGGTGAAGACCCAGAGGCCCGCCACGCGGCACCCGTTCTTCATGGCCGGCGTGAAGGTCCATTTCGGAACCAGCGACTTCAGGTTGTCGCCGAGCCACTTGTGTGTCGTCTCGACCACCGTGAACGTCGACATGTCGGCTTTCCCGGTGGTGTCGACGACCACGGAGACCTTCACCCGCGTCTTGCCGTCGCGCCGGATGACGCCGCGCGGATAGCCGCCCTTGGGCGGCATGAGCGGGCGCGGCTCGTACTTCACCACATCGGGCGCGCGGTCCACTTCGAGGCCCGGCGACTTGGCCGCCTCGGCCTGCACCAGGTAGCAGAGGTCGTCGCTGGCCAGCGCCGCCGGCGCCGGCTCCGGTGCGAGCGGTGGTGGCGGCGGCGGAGTGCAGGCGGACAGGGCGAGCATCGCCACGCAGGCAACGGACAGTCGGAGTTTCACGGTCGGGATGATGAAGTGAGGGGGCGTCACGCCGCAGCGGACGGGCAAATCGTGGCGAGCGTGCACTCCGCGCAGCGCGGCTTGCGGGCGTCGCAGACGCGGCGGCCGTGCCAGATGAGCAGGTGAGAGAGCCGTGCCCAGCCGGCGCGTTCGAACAACGGCATGAGCGCCTGCTCGATGCGCACCGGGTCGGTCTCGGTGGTCAGGCCAAAGCGCGCGGCGAGACGCGCGACATGGGTGTCGACGACGATCCCCTCGTTCTGCTGGAACGCGTTTCCCAGCAGCACGTTCGCGGTCTTGCGTCCGACGCCAGGCAATGCCGTCAGCGCGTCCATGTCGGCGGGGACGTTTCCGGCATGGGAGGCCACGAGCGCCCGGGCCATGCCGATGAGCGACTTCGCCTTGCTGCGAAAGAAGCCCGTGCTGCGGATGACCTCCTCGACGTCTTCCTGGCTGGCGGCGGCGAGCGCACGCGCGTCGGGCCAGCGCTCGAAGAGCACCGGTGTCACCATGTTGACGCGCTTGTCCGTGCACTGCGCCGAGAGGATGGTGGCACAGAGCAGCTCGAATGGCGAGCGGAAGTCGAGCTCGCAATGCGCATCGGGATAGAGCCCGACGAGATTGCGCTCGATCTCACCCGCATGCGCCGCGAGCGCCGCGCCCGTGAGGGCGCGCCGACGGGGACGGCGTTTTGGTGAGGGCTTCTTCATGTGGGTATACAAAAATAACCCCGGCGGGGGCCGCCGGGGTCCATGGTGCAGGGAACAGGGGAGTCTATTCTTCGATGCCCGCGTGAATGGCGAGGCGGTCGATCAGCGCGTGGAGCTGCTTCTCGGTCAGGTCGATTTCCTGCGCCGCACCCTCCACGTCGAGCAGGCCGGCGCGCATCGAGATGGCCACCTGGTTCAGGTAGCGGATCTTCGCGAGGATCTCGTCCGTCGCCTTGCGGAGCCCGTGGTAGCGGCGCTTCTCGGCGAGTGCGCGGCGGTGACGCCGCACGAGTTCATCGGGGCCGATGCGGCGGGCGAGGGCGAGCACCTCATCCTTGTTCCGGCCGGGGAGCGCCCCGCGGTCGGGGAGGCCGAGGTCGTCCCACGACTCATCGGCAAACCAGAGACGCCCGACGTACTCGATGCCGTCGTACGTGATGCGCACCGACACCGTGTAGCGCTTGCCCTCGGTTTCGATGGTGGCAACGTACGGTTGGGAGATCTCGTCGTAGGCGCTCATGCAGTCAGGCGGGGGTGGGCGAAGTGCGGTCGAGGAAGCCCCGGACGGCGCGAAAGAGCGCCTCCGGTTGCTCAACATACGGCACGTGGCCGCAGTCATCCAGTACGACGAGCCCCGAACTGAGCGCCTCGGCCACCGCGGCCGACGACTCCAGGGGGATCGGGTCCTGTCTCCCGTGAACGACGAGGGCGGGACAGCGGACGTCACGCAGGGCCGCCGTGAGGTCGAAGTCGCCGAGTGAATCCCACGTGGACTGCTGCACGCGCCCGGTCACGCGGAAGGGCGTGAGGTCGCGGGCGGCGCGCGGATCGGCGAAGTAGCCCGCCACGCTCAATTCGAAGGTGCGATGCCGGTACGCGGCCGGATCGGACTCACGCAAGCCGGAGGCCGCGAGTTCGTTCCGCAGCGCCTGCACGGCCGCGGATTGCTGCCTTCGCGCGAACTCGGCCTCGAACCGCTCGCGCCAGGCCCGCGAGATCGGGGCGGGGTCGATGAGGACGAGGCGGGCGGGCGCCGGCGCGGCGCGCCCGTGCGCCGCCTGCACGCTGTAGAGCAGGGCGAGCAGCGCCCCCCAGGAGTAGCCCACGATGGTGAGCGGCTCGAGCGCGAACTCGCGCACTACGGCCTCGAGGTCGCGCACCTGCGACTCCCACGTGATGGTCGCCCGGTCGTCGTCGTGCCGCGAGCGGCCCCCGCCGCGCTGGTCGTAGAACAGGCACTCGCGGTCCCGGGCGAGCTCCAGCATCTGCGGCAGCAGGTAGTCGTGGTGCGCGCCGGGGCCGCCATGGAGCACGACCAGGCGTTCGCCACCGGCGGGGCCGTGGGAGGTCCAGTAGAGAGGAACCGGCGTGGTGGTGGTTAATCCGGAGGGGGACATGACGGCGATTGGGGATTGGGAGCTCGGATTGGGATCGCGATTGGGATTCACGATTCTGATTCACGAGTCGGATTGGCGATCGCGATCCAGATCGCGATCCCAATGGCGAATCCCAATCCGAGCTCCCAATCCGCTATCCGCGTGTCCCGAGAGTGATCTGCAGCGTAACCTGTCCGGCCTCACGCTGGACGATGACTTCGACGACATCACCCGGCTTGTACGACCCGAGCGCGTCCGTGTAGTCGTAGATGTTGGTGATCGTCTTGCCGCCGAACTTGATGATGATGTCGCCGGCCTTGAGTCCGCCCTTTTCGGCCGGGCTGCCCGGACGCACGCCGGAGAGCTTCATCCCCTTCACGTCGGCGGCGCCCATGTCGGGGACCGACCCGAGGTACGCGCCACCGCCC
Source organism: Gemmatimonadota bacterium (assembly GCA_016218305.1). Taxonomy (GTDB): domain Bacteria; phylum Gemmatimonadota; class Gemmatimonadetes; order Gemmatimonadales; family Gemmatimonadaceae; genus PNKL01. The sequence goes on from JACREJ010000018.1 coordinate 11,048, forward strand.
GGCCGCGCCGAGGGACGGTTGGCGCCCGCGGTCTGCACGCGCTGGAAGGTGAGCCGCGCCGGGCGATCCGCGAGGGCGCGTACGACGCGCTCCGCATAGTCGGCGACGCGCACGAGACCGTCGATGTTTAGCCTCTCCGCCACATCGAGAGAGGAGTGATAGTCGTCGTGCAGGTCGGTGAAGAGGTGCAGGACCGGCAGATCCTTGCGATAGAACGCGGCGTGGTCGCTCGGCCCCTCACCGTCGCCCACGGCGGCGAGCGTGAGCTTGGGCTCGACGTTGGCGCTGTCGACGATGCCCTTCATCTCCGTGGCGGTGGC
>JACREJ010000114.1 GCA_016218305.1 Gemmatimonadota bacterium
CGTGATCTCGTCGTGCACCTCCGCTCCCGTGCGGCGAGCGGCCTCGAAGCCGATGCCGACCTCCACGCCCTTCACGGCGGGGATGGAGAGCATGGCCTGCCCCAGTCGGCCATCCAGGCGGCGATCCCAGCTCACGTGCGAGCCCAGCCCCACCGGAAGGCCATCCACGACCACCTCGCAGATGCCGCCGAGCGTGTTGCCCTCCGCCTTGGCCGCGTCGATGCATGCGATCATCCGCTGCTCGGCCGCGGCGTCGAGGGTGCGGAGCGGTGACGCGTCGGCGGCAGCGTTGATGTCGGCGGGCATGGTGTCGGGGCGCCGGGCATCGATGCCGCCCAGGTGCACGAGGTGCGACGCGACGGTGACATCACAGACGCCGAGCAGCCGGCGTGCGATGGCGCCGGCGGCGACGCGCGCCGTGGTCTCCCGGGCGGAGGCGCGCTCGAGGATGTCGCGCGCGTCGTCGCGATCGTACTTCAGCAGCCCCGAGAGGTCGGCGTGGCCCGGGCGCGGGCGATGCACGGCGCGCTTGCGCGCGCCGTCGGCGTCCGCGTCGCGCGGCGCCGGGTCCATGATCTCCTGCCAGTTCTTCCAGTCGCGGTTGCGAATGAGCATCGCCACGGGAGAGCCGAGCGTCTCGCCGGCGCGGACGCCCGAGAGGAACTCCACCTCGTCGCGCTCGATCTGCATGCGGCGGCCGCGGCCATAACCCTGCTGGCGGCGCGCGAGGTCGGCGTTGATATCAGCGGCGAGCAGCGGCAGCCCAGCGGGAACGCCTTCGAGGATCGAGACGAGGGCGGGGCCGTGGGATTCGCCGGCGGTGACGAAACGGACTGGCACGAAGAGGATGGTAGATGGTGGAGGGTAGATGGTAGAGCGGGGGCGGCTGGTGGCCGCCCCCGCTCAACATAACAAACTCGCTTCGGTTACGGCTTCTTCTCGACGACCGGCCGGTTCTTGAGCGTCTCGCCGTCATCGAGAATGTGCGGCGTGATCAGGATCAGCAGGTCCTGCTTGCGCTCGATCGTATCGGTCTCGCTGAACAGGCGGCCGATGAGCGGCAGCGAGCTCAGGATCGGGATGCCGGTGCGATTCTTCGAGATCTGCGTCTGCGTGAGGCCGCCGATCACTGCCGTCTCGCCGTCCGCGACGAGCACCTCGTTCTTGGAGTTGCGGCGGTTCGTTTCGGGACCGGCCGTGGTGACGCGCACCAGCTGCTCCTGCGTCGCCTCGACGGTCAGGTTGAGCTGGCGATTGGCCGTCACGCGCGGCGTCACCTTGAGCGTGATGCCGATTTCCTTGGTCTGGATCTGCGGCGCCACCGAGGTGATCTGCCCGGCCGGCACTGGCGGCGTGAGCAGGTACGAGATGGTGGAGCCCGAGAAGAGCGTCGCCTCGCTGTTGTCGAGCGTGGTGGTGCTCGGCTCGGCCTGGACGTCAGTGAGCTGCTCCTGCGACAACGCGTCGAGGAACGACGTCAGGTTGAAGCCACCGATCGCCATGTTGTAGATGAGGCTGATGGCGGCCTCGTTGGAGTACTGGCGGCCCGCGTTGGCGATGCCCGTGAAGGCGTCACCCGTGAGGTCCACGCGGAAGTCGCCCGGCACCGCGGCATTGTTGATGATGCGCGGCATGAGGGCGTTCTGGAACGCGTTCGCGGTGCCGAGGTCGTAGCTGATGCCCAGCTTCTCGGTCCCCGTGCGGTCCACGGCGATGATCTTGGCCTTGATCGCGACGAGCGGCGTGCGGACGTCGAGATCCTTGATGAAGCCCATGACGTCGGTGAGGCGCGCCTGCGTCTCGGTGATGATGAGGACGTTGGTCTTGTCGTCGGTGGCCACGGAACCGCGGCCGCACCCGGCCGTCGAGATGGCCGTGGCAGCGCTGGCGCCCGCGTCGGCCGCGCCGGCGGCACCCGCCTCGGCCCCGGCCGCCGCGCCACCCGCCCCTCCGGCCTGCGGCATCGCCGCGGCGCCGCCCTTGCCGCAGCCGGCGCTCAGGAGGCTGGTGATGGTCGTGGCCAGCGTGGCCGCCTTCGCATAGTAGACCGGTACGATCTGGCTGACGAGCGGTTCCTGCGCCGTGCGATTCGCGATGTTGGTGTAGCTGTCCACCGTGATGATGCCCGTGCTGTCCTCAATGGCGGTGAGGCCCACGGAGCGGAGGATGGCGGAGAGCGCCACGTCCCACGGCTGGTTCTTGATTTCCATGAAGCCGATCTTCGTGTTGGCCACGCCAGCGCCGGCGACGATCGTCTTGTTCGCGAACGTGGCAAACGAGCCGATGACATCGCGGATCTCGGTGTCACGGTCGTAGGTCACGGTGATGCGCGGCTGCTCGAACGGCAGCGGGGCGGCCGGCGCGACCTGGCGCAGGATGCCCAGCGGGGGTTCGGCCTTCTGCTCCGCCGCGACCGGTTCGGCCGCGGGGGCCGCGGCCGGCGCGCTCTTACCGCCGCCGCCGAGGTGCCAGGCGGCGAACTGGTCGGGGCCGCTCACGGCGATGCGCACGTCGCGCTCACCGCGGACCACCGAGTACTCGCGCGCACCGTCGAGGTCGAGCACGAGCCGGACGACATCCGGCTTGTACTGGGCCACGCGGACGTTGGTGATGCCGCCGCGCGAGACCTTGTCGTAGAAGCGCGCCGGCGCGGTCAGGGTCGCCCCGCGGAAGTCCACGACGATGCGGCGCGGGTTGTTGAGCGTGAAGTCGACGACGTCGACCGTTCCGTCGATGGCCACCACCACCTCGGCACGCCCGGCGGCGGGCACGACGCTGAGCGCCGTGACCGACGATGGTGCGCGCGGCGTCTCCGACGCGGCGGTGGCGCTTCGTGCGCCGACGGACAGCGCGGCCGCAATTACGGCCAGCTGGTAGACTCGCCTCATGGCTTCCCCTTGGTCTGCTGGGTCTGCTGCGCGTTCAGCTTCAGGGTCTCCTGACGGCTGAACCCATACTCTTCGATGGTCAGTACGACTTCCTGCGCCCTGATCTGCGACACGCGGGCGCGGCCGAGCATCTGGCCGGGCTTGGCGCGATACTGCTGCTGCGTGCTGACGTCGCGCATGACGGCGACGGAATTGCGGCCGGCCGGGTCGAGGATGATGCCCACGACCTTGAGGTCGGCGACGAGCGGCCGAATGGCGCCGGTCTCGATGGGCGATGAGAACGGATCGATCTCCCGCGGCACGTACGTGAAGACTTCACGCTCGAAGGTGAGCTTGTTCGAGTCGGGCGCCGGCGGCGGGGCGGGCGCTGCGGCCTTGCCGGCGGCCGCCTGCGGCTTCGCCACCCCCTTGATCGGCGACACGTCCACGGCCTTCTTCTGCGCCGCAACCGGCGCCGACGTGGCGCCTGCGTTCACTGCGGCCGTCTGGGC
>JACREJ010000115.1 GCA_016218305.1 Gemmatimonadota bacterium
CGCGGAGGGCAAGAGGCTCGCCATCTGCGCGTTCACCTCGCCCTGCTGCTGCGCGAGCTTCTGGAGTTCGGCGATCATCTCGGGCACCCCGCTCCCCGACTGCGCGCCCTCCACGCGTTCGCGGTCGCGCGCCAGTGCGCTCGCTGCCTGCCGCAGCGCCTGCGCGGCTTCGCGCATGGACCCCGCCTGCTGCTGCTGGCCGCCCTGCCCCTGCTGGGCGTTGTTCGCATCGCGCATCGCCTGGTCCACCCGCTGCTGTGCGTCGCGCACGGCCTGCTGCGTCCCCGGCGACACCATCGCGCTTTTTTTGGCCTGCTCCGCGAGCCGCTCGCTCGCGCGCTGCACGCCCTGCTGCAGCGCCGACTGCTGGCCGCGCGGGTCGCGCTGCTGTCCCTCTGCTCCCTTCCCCTGCACCTGATCTGCCAGCTGCTCCTGCTGCCGGGCCAGCTGCATCATCTCCTGCACCGCCTTGTCGAGCGACCCCGTGACGTCATCCTTCCACGCCGCCACCTGCCGTTCGCGCGCCTCCGAGAGCGAGTTGCCGGCCTGCTGCATCGCCTGCGCGGCCTCGCGCGCCGCCTGCTCCCGCACCTGCCGATCGGGCGACTGCGCAGCGCGTTGCATCGCCTCGCGCGACGCCTGCGCCTGACTGGCGGCAGCGTTGGCCTGTCGTGCGGCGGCGGTGGCGCGCTCGCGCTCCAGCCGCTGCTGCAGCTGCTGGATCTCCTTGGCGAGGTCCGCCGTCTGTTGCGCGACCGAGCGCGCGCGCGCCGGGTCCTGCGCTCCGGAGTCCGCCAGCTGTTGCTGCTTGCGCGCCATGGAGGACGCGTCCTCGCGCAGCGTCTTCATCTGGCCCTCGAGGGCGGCACGCTTCAGCATCTCGGCGCTTCGCTCCAGCGCCTCGCGCAGCTTCTTCTGCTGCTCGGCAAGGTCGGCCAGGGACTGCCGCGTGCGATCCTGCGAGAGGTCCTGCGCCGCCCCCTCGAGCTTGCGCATCGCCGCCAGCAGTTCCGGCGTCAGCGCCTCGCGCATCAGCTTCTGCGCCTCGCGCAGCTGCGCCTGCAGCGAGCTGTCCAGCCCGCCCGCGGCGCGCAGGCGCTCCTCCAGTTCGCGCGTGGCCTCCTGCACCTCGCGCGCACGCTGGGCCATCTCGCCCTGTTCCTTGCCGAGCGCCTTCGCCTTCTCCGCGGCGTCGAACGCCATCGCGTCGGGGGCCTTGCGCTCGCCGGCCTTTGCGGGGTCCGGCGGCGTCCGCGCGCGCGCCGCTTCGCTCGTGCGCTGCTCCAGCCGCTGCTGCGCCCGCGCCGCCGCGACGGCGCGGCTCACCAGGGAGTCGGCGGCCGCTCGCGCCTCGCGTCGCTGGTCCTCGACCGCGGGCACGCGCAGCAACAGGTCCCGGCTCCGGCCCGCCTGCCCCCACGGCGCGTCGTCGCGCGCACTCGCTTGCACGTGCACCACGTCCCCGGGCTGCAGCGCGAGCGCCGCGAGGTCCACGGCCATCGCGCCGATGTACGACGGAGCGCCGCCCTCGAAGAGCCGCCGCGCCTGGGGTAAAGTCGTGCGTCCGTCGCCGCGCTGCGTCCACACCGCGAGCGTCACGTCGCGCAGCACGCGGTCATCCAGCGCCGCCACCGCCACGCGCACCACGCCCGTGGGGGCGACCGCGGAATCGGCGCCGGGCGACAGGAAGTCAATCTGCGGCGCCGAGTCGGGCACCACCTCGAGTTGGAGCGGCACCGGCAGGTCGGCGATCGGACCGGATGCCCCCTCGGCGCGCCACTCCAGCACGCCACCGGCGCGCGGCGTAAACCGCCCGCTGAAGCCGCGGCCGTTGATCACCAGCGGCACGCGCATGCCGTCGCTGCCGAGCGCCACGTTCCGGAGCGGCTCCGAGGCGCGCCCGGAAATCGTGAGCGTCGTTCCCTGCGGGATCCGGAGCGCATTCTCGGTGGGCAGCGACTCGTCGGCGCGGCCCAGATAGGCTGGGAAGTGCGCGCCCACCGTCACGTCACCGACGAACGAGCGCTCGGCCAGGCGCAGGCGCAGGGTGTCGCTCACGGCGCGCCCGTCAGTGGCGATGAGGAGGAGGTCGGCATCGAGCGGCCCGACGCGCAGCGCCGCGGCGCCGCCACGCACGGCCAGCGTCGTGTCTCGCCACGCACCGCCGGTGGCGCGCTGGCGCACGGTGATCTCGCGGCGCCCCGGGGCGCGCACGCGCAACGCCGTCGTGTCGCCTCGCAGGAGTCCGGCCGGAGGATCATCGAAGGAGATGACCGGAAGCAGCGTGCCGGCCCAGGCCGATGCGGGATGCAGCAACGCGCGCCACCCGTCGCCAAGCGCCCCGGCGGTGGCCAACACCAATGCGGCGCCGCCCAGCACCGCGCCCGTGCTCAGCCCGATCTGGCGGCGTGTACGCTGGCGCAGGCGCGGCGCCAGCGCGCCAGCGCCGAGGCGCGCGCCAAGCAGGGCGTCGGCACGCGCGACGAACGGCCCACCCTGCGGCGCCACCTCGAGCAGGGTGCGCGCCGCGCCGTCGCGCAACCCGCGCTCTCGCTCGATCGCGTGCGCCACCGCGTCCGGCGTGCGACGCCCCAGCAGCCGCCGGCGCTGCGAGACCCACACCGCAGCGCCCGCCGCCGCCACCATCAGCCACGCCAGCAGGGGCAGCGCGCGCGGCAGCGACAGCCAGCGTGCGTCGGCCAGCAGCCACGCCGCGAGCGCCAGCATCACGACGGCCGCGGCGGTGACGCGCAGCGCCAGCGTCAGCTGCGCGACACGCGACACGAGCCGGTGCTCGTGCAGCAGGCGTTCGACGGTGGTCATGCGCCGGGTCGGCTGGTGACCGCGTACACGAACAGGTTGACGCCCATGCGGAGCGCCTGTTCGTGCAGCTCCGGCGGATCCTCCTTGTACGTCCCCACGTCTTCCCACCCGTTGCCGAGGTCGCTCTCGTGGCTGTAGAACACGGCCAGTCGGTCGCCGATGAAGATGCCGAGCCCGCGCGCCGGCTTGCCGTCGTGCTCGTGGATCTTCGGCACGCCCTGTGGGAAGTCGTACACCGCATGGTAGATCGGGTGCCGCAGCGGCACGTCCACCAATTCACGGTCGGGGAAGACGCGCTTGAGCTCGCGTCGGAACGAATCGTCGAGCCCGTAGTTGTCGTCGGCGTGCAGGAAGCCGCCGCGCAGCAGGTACTCGCGCAGGCGCGGCACTTCGGCATCGGTAAGCCGGATATTGCCGTGTCCCGTCAGGTGCAGGAACGGATAGTCCCACAGCCGCTCGTCCGTGAGCGTCACGCGCGCCTCGCGCGGCTCCACGTCGAGCGTCGTCCGCTCGCGAATGGCCGCGATCAGGTTGGCGAGACTCGACGGGTTGGCGTACCAGTCACCGCCGCCGTCGTACTGCAGGCGCGCCACGGCGAGCCGGGGCACGGGCGGCGGCACCGCGTGAGGCGGCGTCGCCGGGCGGGCCGCGCCGGCCAGCAACGGGAGCGCGAGCAGGAGGGTGCGTGGGAGGCGCATGCGTCAGTCGTGGGCGAGGCGATAGGCCAGGTTGCGGGGTGCTCCCTCGTCCTCCATGAGAACGCGCACCACGTCCCGAGCGCTCAGCCCGTCGGCCCGCAATGCCGTGGCGCGCGCCTTCAGCGCCGCCTCGTCCAGTGTCGGCGCCTCTCCTCCGGCCAGCACGATCACCACCTCGCCGCGCGGCGGCGTCGCCGCGCACTGCGCGGCCAGCTCCTGCACCGTGCCGCGACGGAACTCCTCGAACTGCTTGGTCAGCTCGCGCGCGACCACCGCCTCGCGCTCGGCGGCCCCCGCCGCGGCGAGGTCGGCCAGCGTCTCGGCCACGCGCCCCGGCGCTTCGTACAGCACCGCCGTGTGCCGCAGCGCGGCCACGTCGGCCAGCACCGTGCGCCGCTCGGGTCCCTTGCGCGGCACGAAGCCGAAGAAAGTGAACCGATCGGCCGGCAGCGCCGCCCCGACGAGCGCGGCCAGCAGCGCCGAGGCGCCGGGCACGGGAACCACGGCAATGCCGGCGGCGGCAGCGGCGCGCACGAGCCGCGCGCCGGGATCGCTCAGCAGCGGCGTCCCCGCATCGCTCACCAGGGCGAGTCTGGCGCCGAGCTGCAGCCGCCCCACGAGCCCCGGCGTGCTCGCGGCCTCATTGTGCTCGTGATACGACTCGAGCGGCGTGTGCAGACCGAAGTGCGCGAGCAGCGTTCGCGTATGCCGCGTGTCCTCGGCCAGGATTGCGTCCGCGGTGCGCAGCGTCTCCAGCGCCCGCGCGCTCAGGTCACCAAGATTCCCGATGGGCGTGCTGACGATGAAGAGCGTGCCCGCGCCCTCTACCACGGAATCGTCCACGGCAGGGCCTCAAACAGCCCCGCCGCCTGGAACAGATGGCGGCGCGGCCGCGCCACGTCCGCCAGCAGTTTCTCCGCAGTCACGCCGTCCGGCAGGTGCAGGTGCCAGAGCGTCTCGTGCAGCCACGCCGCGATCGCCGCCGAGAGCGCCGCTGCGTCGACGACGGGATCGCGCTGGTTCGGGATGTTCAACGAGAACTTCTCGAGCGCCGGGTGCTTGCTGATCAGGTGCTGGCGTGCGTGCTCGGCCACCGCGAAGGCGCTCTCGGCGCCGTTCTCGTAGAGCCGGCGCATGAGCGTGCCCACCAATTCGCGATACGCCGCGATGAGCGCGGGCGCCGCCTGGTTGGCGAGGGCGGGCGGCACATCCCACCGGCGCGCACTCCCGCCGTGGCGAAAGGTGCGATCGAGCAGCGCGCGCACGCGCGTGCCGAGATCCGGCTCCGCCGCATCATTGGCAAAGTAGCCGCGCAGCGGCATCCCGTGCTGGAAGATGATGTAGCTCACCTCGCCATCCGACGAGACCTCGAGCAGGCCGTCGAACAGCGTTGCCATCAGGTGGGCGAGCACGGCCGGCGTATTGGTGAGCGGCAGCTCCGGAGGCCAGCCCAGTTCCGGCGTGACCTGCGTCGCGTACATCGCGGCCAGCTGCTCGTCCGACGCCTCGTGGAAGCAGATCTCGCCGTACTCGGCGGCGCTGGGCACCTTGGCCACGGCTTCACCGATGGGCAGCGCCCGCCAGTGCCGGCCGTCCGCGCTCGCTGTCGCGTTCACCAGCTCGCCCTCTTCCATGTAGAGCAGGAGCAGTTCGTCCGGCAGCCAGATCGCGACGTAGCCGAAGACGCGCGCAGCACGATCCCGCTTTGCATCCGTCAGGAGATTCTGCAGGTGCACGTACGCCAAGCGCGTCCGGGGCAGCAGCGCCCTGACCTTGGGGTAGCGAAGATGTCCGGCGGCAACAGGCATGGAGGAGGGATGCGAGCGAAAAAACCCGGGTCGCCGCGTCGCGGCGCCCGGGTTAATTGTGCGAGGGCGTACACCCCCACCGCAATCCGGCGATCAGGACGAGTGCTGCTTGAACTTGGCCTCGAGCGCCGCGCGCGGCACCGCACCGATGACCTGGTCCGCCACCTTGCCGTCCTTGAAGAAGAGCAGCGTCGGAATCGACCGCACGTTGAACCGCATGGATGTCTTCTGGTTGGTGTCCACGTCGAGCTTGGCAACCTTCACCTTGCCGGCGTACTCCACCGACAGCTGTTCGAGAATCGGGGCGATCATGCGGCAGGGGCCGCACCACGTGGCCCAGAAGTCCACGACCACCACACCCTGGTGCTTCTCGACTTCCTGCTCGAAATCCGCGTCCGTCACTGCTACCAGATTGCCCGCCATTGCCTCGCCTCCGCTGCGACGGTGCCGCCCACCGGTCGCGCTCGATAATGTTAGTCGTCCACCCTGCTGCCGGAGCACCGCGTCATGACCTCTCCCGCCCGACGTGGCACGCGCATCGCCCACCTCGGCGTTGCCGTGCGCCAGCTCGACGATGTCCTGCCCCTCTACCGCGACGTGCTCGGACTTCCTGACGTGCCGCTGGACGATGCCGACGGCGCCCGCATCGCCGGCCTCGCGGCCGGTGACGCGCTGGTGGAGCTGCTCGAACCCGCCGCCGCCGACTCGCCCATCGCGAACTTCGTCGACCGAAAGGGGCCGGGCATTCACCACATTTGCTTCTGCGTCGACGACCTCGACGGCACGCTCGCCAGGGCGAAGGTCGCCGGGATCACCCTCATCGATGAGGTGCCGCGCATCGGCGCCGAGGGCAAGCGCATCGCCTTCCTGCATCCGAAGTCGACGGGCGGCGTGCTCATCGAACTGTCTGAATACTAATCGGGGCGGCAAGCCCCGTGTTCCGGCGGCCTGCCACCCCGTCCTTCGACATCGACACGCGCGACGACCGATCGGAGTGTCGTCGCGGCAATGCGGCGGATCAGCGCAACGCGGGCGGTGGCGGCGCCGGTGACGCGGTGGCGCTGCCGCAGAATCCCTGATCACGAAGTTGATCGATCTCGAGGTTCTCCACATACCAGCGGTCCTTCGGGCCGCGCACCACGGTGAACGTCGGATTCGCCTTCCGGGTCAGCAGGGTGAGCTCCACCGGGATCCGCAGCCGGCCGGCCTCGCTTGGCGCCGGCGTGCCAAGGGTGGCTTGTTCATGCGGGAGACACTGGATCATTATCAACTCACGGCGCTCGAGCTCCCGCTGGCTCATGTTCTGGCTGGCGGGGCCTTTCTCGGTGCCCCACACCGTCGCCATGCCGGGCAGGTCCTTGCGGCGCGCCGCCGCGAGAAACTGTTGGATGGCCGCGCTCGGCGATTCGGCGCCGGTACCGGCCCCGCCGCCGGGCAGGCTGGAACAGGCGGCGACGATGGGCAGCAGCAGCAGGGCGACTCGTTTCACTGAAGACTCCCGCGGAAGACTCCGCGCTCACGGATGGGGTGGACTATGGCATCACCTGGCGGCCCTGGGTATCTCCGCCTCTACATCAACATCGATCACGTCGCGACGATCCGTCAGGCGCGTCACACCGACGAACCCGACCCCGCCGCCGCCGCGGTCCTCTGCGAGGCCGCCGGCGCCGACGGCATCACCGCGCACCTGCGCGAGGACCGCCGCCACATCCAGGATGCGGACCTCGACGCCATCCTGCGCGTCGCCCGCACCCCCTTCAACCTCGAGATGGCCGTCACCGACGAGATGCTGGCGATCGCCGAACGGCTGCGCCCGCACCAAGTCACCCTCGTGCCGGAGCGCCGCGAAGAAGTGACGACTGAGGGCGGGCTCGACGTCACACTCCAGCCCGGCCGGGTGAAGGACGCCCTGACCCGTTTGGCGGCCGCCGGCATCAGGACGTCGCTCTTCATCGACGCCGACCCGCGCATGATCGATCAGTCGGCGGCGCTCGGGACGGCCGCCATCGAGTTGCACACCGGGCGCTACTGCCACACGCCCGGCGACCCGGCCACGCTCGCCGCCCTGCGCGACTGCGCCCGCCGCGCCCGCGCGGCGGGACTCGCGGTCCATGCCGGCCATGGCCTCACCGTGCGCAACGTCGGCCCCGTGGCCGCCATTCGCGACATCGAGGAGCTCAACATCGGCCACACCATCGTCAGCCGGTCGGTCTTCGTGGGAATCGCCGAGGCGGTGAAGGAGATGCGGCGGGCGATGGACGACGCAAGATGAGATTGGGGATTGGGAGCTCGGATTTGGATTCGCGATTGGGATTGGCGATTGGGATTGGCGATTGGGATTCGCGATCCGCCCCCCAAATCCAGATCGCCAATCCAGATCACAATTCCCAATCCGAGCTCCCAATCCCAATCCGCAGTTACACGAGCCCTGCCCCTCGCGTCTATAATCAAGCCTGTGTTGCTCCTCTCTTTCCGCCTCCGTAGCTTCCCCATGCGATGAGCAGCGGCCTTCTCGATTTCTTCACGCTCGAAGCGTCCGAGTACGTCGAGCACCTCGACGGGCTCGTCGCCACGGCGCGCGGCGGACCGCCCGATCTCGAGGCCTGCCTCCGGCACGCCCGCGCGCTGCGCGGCAGCGCCACGATGGCCAAGATGGGTGGCATCGCCGAGGTGGCCGGTGCACTCGAGCGGGTCGCACAAGGCCTGCAAATCGGGTCGCTCCGGTGGAACGATGCGCTGCGTGGCGCGTTTGTCGCAGCCATCGACGACCTGAAGATCCTCATTCGCGCCGTGCGCACGTGGGGCGCGGCCGAGACGAGCCGCGCCGCCGCACGCACGCAGGAACTCGCCGCGTTCGCGCCGACGACGGCGGGCGCGGCGACCACCGCACCGTACGCATCGGGCTTCCTCGCCACCGAAACCGCCGAAATCGCGCGCACGCTGCTCGCCTTCGCCGAGAACCCGACGGCGCCGGGCGCCTTCGCCGCACCGCTGCAGCGCGTGCGCGCCCTTCGGGGCATCGCACTGCTCAAGGACCTGCCGCCCCTGCCGGAGATCGTGGACGCGCTTGACCAGGCAGCCAAGTCGTTCGAGTTGGGCGGCGCCGTCACCCCCGCCCTGCGCGCGCTCTTCTCCACGGCAGCGGTCGTGCTGGCGGACAGCAGCATGGCGCTGACGCGAGGCGAACGTCCGGCCACGTCGTCCGATGCGCTCACGGCGTTCGCCGAGGCCGCTTCGGCCCTTGGCGGCGGCTCGGCGATCGCCGACGACATTGTCCCCATCAGTGCGCTCTTTCCCGACGACGGCGCGCCGGGACTCGTCAGCGCCGCCCCGACCCCGCCGACCTCGGCGGCGCAGCGCTTCCGCCTCGAGGTCGTGAGCCACGCCGAGCACCTGCGCCGCCTCGTCGGCGACGCAGCCCAGGCAGTGGACGCCGCCACGCGCGAACGGCTGGCCCGCGAGCTTGGCGGCGCGGCGCGCGCGCTCGCGCGGCTCTCCACGAGCTTTGGCGAGACGCCGCTCGCGGCGTTCTTCGAGGAGCAGCGCGCCCAGGCCAGCCTGCTCGCCGGGGCCGCCCTGAGCGCGCTCGACCAGGCGTGCCAGCTGCTCTCAGCGCCGCACGGCAAGACGACCGACGAGATCGTGCGCCTGCTGCGCGCGTCCGGGCGCGAGACGCCGGCCTCCGTCGCCGCGCCCACGCCCGTCGTGGCGCCGCCCATGGTGGATGTCGCGACGCTCGCGCCCGATGCTGCGCAGCCGCTCGTGGACATCGCATCGCTCGCACCGGATGCCGAGCCGGCCCCGGTGGACATCGCGTCGCTGGCGCCCGACGGCGAAGCGTCGCTCGTCTCGCGACCCGCGTCGGATGGCGGCTCGTCGGGTGACACGCTCGCCGCGATGCTCAACAGCGGCCTGGCCGGCCTCAGCGGACTGGAGGAAACGCCGCTCGCCGAGCCCGCGACGGTGAGCAACGACGTCGTCGTCCCCATCGAAGACCTGGTCTATCGCGGACGAGACGCGCTTGATCGCGCCATCGAGCTCCGCGACCAGCTCAAACAGGCACCGGGAGCGCCGGATCCGGCCATGCTCGCCGAGCTGTTCGACCTGCTCGAACTCGCTGCCACGTCGGACTAGCCCATGAGAATGGGCGTCAAGAGTGCGCTCGGCATCGCCGTCAGCGTCCTCCTGCTGTGGTACGCGTTCAAGGACATCGACCTCGCGCAGGTCGTGTCGGCGCTGCGCGGCAGCGACATGCTGCTGTGGGCGCTTTGCACCATCGCATCGCAACTCATCTTTCCGCTGCGTGCACTGCGCTGGCGCGTCATCCTCGATCCCGTGGCGCCGCGGCTTCCGTTCGGTCCGCTCTGGCGCGCGACAGCCGTCGGCATGATGTGCAACAACGTCCTCCCCGCCCGCGCCGGCGAGATCGTGCGCGTCTTCGTGCTGGCGCGCGAGCGGCGGGAGGTGCCGTGGTCGAGCGCCTTTGCGTCACTGGCCATCGACCGCGCCTTCGACGCCCTGTCCATCCTGCTGCTGCTCGTCATCGCCATCCTCGCGCCGGACTTCCCGAAGGACTTCGCGATCGGCGGCACGCCGGTTCGCAATTCCGCCGTCGTGATGCTGGCGCTGGTGACGCTCCTGTTCGTGGCGTACTTCGCCCTCGCTCGCTGGCCGCATGCGGTGGAGTCGCTCGTTGGCCGCGTCACGAGCGTGGTGCTCCCCATGCACAAGGACCGTATCGGCGCATTGGTGCACTCACTGGCGGCTGGACTTGCCGTGGTGCGCGACCCGGTGCGGTTCCTCGCGACCTTCCTCTGGGCGATGGCGCATTGGCTGATGAACGCCCTCGCCTTCTGGTTTGGCTTCCGTGCCCTCGGCATCACCGCACCGTTCACCGCCGCACTCTTCGTGCAGGGGGTCATCGCCATCGGTGTCTCGCTGCCGTCGTCTCCCGGCTTCTTCGGCGTCTGGGAGATGCTGGCCAAGCTCTCGCTCCCAGTCTACGGCGTCAGCGAGGCGCAGGCCGTGACGTGGGCCATCGGCTTCCACGTGCTATCGTACATCCCCATCACCCTCATCGGCGCGTGGTACTTCATGCGCATGGGGCTGCACCTGGGCGACGTCGAAGCGGCCAAGGAAGCCGAGAAGCGGCGCATCACCGGCGAGCATGAGGTGGTGCGGTGAGCTCGGCCCGCGCCGTGGCGCAGGCCAAGGTGAACCTCGCCCTGCGCGTGCTTGCGCGAGAAGCCAGCGGGTTCCACCAGATCGAGACGGTCTTCCAGCGGCTCGCCCTCGCCGATGCGGTGACGGTGCGCGAAACGGACGGTCGCGCGCTCGACGTCCGTTTTGCCGAAGGCGCGCGCGCCGCGGACCTCGGCCCGATGGAGCAGAACCTCGCCTGGCGCGCGGCGGAGGCCTACGCCGCCGTCGCCGGCGCGCCGCGCGGCTGGGCCATCGAGATCGAGAAGCACATTCCGGTGGGCGGCGGACTCGGCGGGGGCAGCGCCGATGCGGCCGCGGTGTTGCGTGCGCTCGATGCGCTCGCCGTGCGGCCGCTCGGCTCGGCCGCGCTCGTGGACATCGCCGCGCGCCTCGGTGCCGACGTGGCCTTCCTGACGTCCGACTCGGAACTCGCGCTGGCCTGGGGACGCGGCGAACGGATGCTCGACCTCCCGCCCCTCGCGACAGCCCCCGTGCAGCTCGTCGTTCCCGACTTCGGCGTGAATACCACCCAGGCGTATGCCGCCCTCGCGGCGCATCGAGAGGCCGGCCGTCTGTCCGCCGGCGCCGCATGGCGGTCGCCTCGCTCACTGGGCAGTTGGAGCGCCATCGCCGCCGACGCCGTCAATGACTTCGAGCCGGTGGTCTTTGAGCAGCACCCGCTACTCGCGACGGTGCGCGCGAAGCTCGGCGCCCAGCCGCAGACCGTGCTCGCCCTGATGAGCGGCTCGGGCTCCACGCTCTTCGCAGTGCTGGAACAGGGCGCCACCGCGCCTCCCAGGCTGGCTCTGCCAGCGGGCTGGTCGAGCGTCATGACCCGTACGGCGTCGGCGGCCGCGGTCGAACGGAACTGAGCGGCGAGCTTCCATAACGGCTTGGCCCGCCGCTACTTTCAACGCACTGCCCCCTCGTCCAATGGCTAGGACCCCGGTCTTTGGATCCGGTAATGGTGGTTCGAATCCACCGGGGGCAATGAGGCAGATGGGAGATGGGAGATGGGAGATGGGAGACGGGAGACGGGAGACGGGAGACGGGAGATGGGAGACGGGAGATGGGAGATGACCGACGGCGGGGCGGGTGCTCCCGAGCCGCGAGACCTCTCGGCTGCTGTCTCCCGTCTCCCGTCGTCCGTCTCCCATCTGCTTCAATCACTTCCATTTAGAGTCCTTTCCCGCCATCTTTAAAAGCTATGGACGGCCTAGCGGTTCCTCTGAAGGGCTTTCGGGTCCTGACCGGCACGGCAAACCGGGCGCTCGCGGAAAACATCGTGAAGCACCTGGACTGCGACCTCACCAAGTGCACAACCTCACGGTTTGCCGACGGTGAGGTCTTTGCGCGCATCGATGAGAACGTGCGCGGCGCCGATGTCTACATCGTGCAGCCGACCAATCCGCCCGCCGAGAACATCATGGAGCTGCTGCTCCTGATCGATGCGGCGCGGCGCGCGTCGGCCGCGCGCATCACGGTCGTCGTCCCCTACTACGGGTACGGCCGACAGGATCGCAAGGACCAGCCGCGTGTCGCCATTGGCGCCAAGCTGATGGCGAACATGCTCACCGGCGCCGGCGCCGACCGCCTGCTCGGCATCGACTTCCACGCGCACGCGCTCCAGGGCTTCTTCGACATCCCGGTGGATCACCTGTACGCCGCGCCGGTGCTCACCGCGCACTACCGCAAGAAGGAGCTCCGCGACCTCGTCGTCGTCGCCCCCGACGTGGGCTCGGCCAAGATGGCGCGCGGCTTCGCCAAGCGCCTCGACGCGTCGCTCGCCATCATCGACAAGCGGCGCCCGGCGGCCAACATCGCCGAGGTCGTCAATGTGGTCGGTGAAGTCGAGGGACGCGACTGCCTCCTCGCCGACGACATGATCGACACCGCCGGCACCGTCACCGAATCGGCGCACGCGCTCAAGAAGCTCGGCGCGCGCGACATCTACATCTGCGCCACGCACGCCCTGCTCAGCGGCCCCGCCGTCGAGCGGCTGCGCAATGCGCCGGTCAAGGAAGTCACGGTCACCGACACCATCTGCATTCCCGAAGAGCGGCGCTTCCCGACCCTGAACGTGCTCTCCGTCGGCGAACTGCTCGCCAAGGCGATCCGAAGCACCCACGCCTACCAGTCGGTCAGCTCGCTGTTCGAGTAGCAGTCCCCCGCTCCACGCTTCTGTTGTCTGTCTGTTGTTTCTCTGTTGTTTGTCTGTTGTTTGTCTGTTGTTTTTCTGTTTTTCCGATGTGCGCCGCCGGGCCGGACCTACCGGGAACCCACGTAGCGCACACGCACTCCAGCAGGACGAGATCATGGCAACCACTCCGATTTCCGCCGCCGGCCGCACCGACACCGGCAAGGGCGTCGCCCGCAAGCTCCGCGCCGCCGGCCGCATCCCCGGCGTCATCTACGGTCATGCGCGCGAGCCGCGCGCGCTGTCGCTCGACACGCACGCCTTCGAGCTGATGCTCGAGAAGGTCGCGTACCGCACCACCGTGTTCGAAGTCGACATCGAAGGCACCAAGTCCAACGCGCTCATCCGCGAGATTCAGCGCCACCCGTTCCGCAAGGAAATCCTCCACGTCGATTTCCAGGAACTGGTCGCCGGTGAGAAGGTCACGGTGAGCGTGCCGCTCGCGTTCGTCGGCGCCTCGATCGGCGTCAAGGAAGGCGGCATCATCGACCAGATCATGCACGACTTCGAGATCCGCGTCGATCCGATGGCGATCCCGTCCAAGATCGAGGTCGACATCTCCGCGCTCGCCATCGGCAAGTCGATCCACGTCAGCGACATCAAGGTGCCGGAAGGCGTCGAGGTGCTGGACGACGAGGACGCAACGGTCTGCACCTGCGCCGCGCCGAAGGAAGAGAAGGCCGCCGAGCCGACGGATGCCGCCGTGGCAGCCGCGGTCGCCGAGCCGGAAGTGCTCAGCAAGGGCAAGAAGGAGGAGGAGGACGGCGAGGCGGCCGAGAAGAAGGCCTAGTCGAGTCCACTCCCGTGAAGCTCGTCGTCGGCCTCGGCAACCCGGGTCCCGAATACGAGACCACGCGTCACAACGTCGGCTGGTGGGTCATTGACCACCTGGCCGACGTTTGGCGTTTTCCCCCGTGGCGTGCCGCGCCCGATGCGCGCGCCGCGGACGGCGAGGTGGACGGTCGCCGCGTCCGCCTGCTCAAGCCTCAGACGTTCATGAACCTGAGCGGCGACGCGCTCGCGCCGTACCTGCAGCGGCCCTTCTGGTCGGTCGCCAACGACCTGCTGGTGGTCGTCGATGACGTCGCCCTGCCGCTCGGGACGTTCCGGTTCCGCGCCAAGGGATCGGCCGGCGGCCACAACGGCCTGCGCAGTGTCGAGGAGGCGCTGGGCACGATGGAGTATGCGCGCCTCCGCATTGGCGTCGGGCCCGATGCGCCGGTGCCAGGCGCCGTGCTGCGCGACTTCGTGCTCGACCGGTTCACCTCGGACGAAGCCGCCGTCGTGAAGGCGCTGATGCCGGCGCTGCACGCCGGCATCACGACGTGGATCGCGGACGGGATCGTGGCCGCGATGAACCGTCACCCCGGACGCCCCGCATCGCCCGAGCCACCGCCGCCTGAGGCGCCGCCTCCTGCGGCGCCGCCGCCTGACGTGCCGCCCGTGGTGCCGCCCCCAGCTTGAGCCGCACGGTCCGGTTGAGCGCGCCGAGCATGGCACGCAGCTGGTGCGCCCGCGCCTCCAGTCTCGCGTAAGGCACCGCCTCCAGCACGCCGGCGTCGCGTGCAAAGCGCAGGCGATAGGCAAACTCATCCACCGCGGTCGTGGCCTCGCGCATCCCCTGCGCGAAGTCAGGCGCCGACTCGGCTTCGCACCCGACGACGAGGAGCACGGGCACGCGCCGCGCGGCCCGTCGAAGTTCTGCCCCGACCTCTGCCGCCGCGTCGGCGTCCGCCGCACCGCCCTCGCCCTCCCCGGCCCCGGTCCCTGCGCGCCGCACCAGCGTCATGCGGTGCACGTCCAGCGCGAGTTCATGGGACTTGGTCCACACGTCCAGCTTCCGATAGTCCTGCATGGCCACCTCCTGTCCCGGCAGCTTCGCGGCCCGATGACCGAAAAGGCGTACCAAAACGCTTCAGGTGGTTACCTTTCATTGTTGCTGTGGCACGCTGCGCCGTCGGCGCTCGACTCGGCCAACTGGATACGGACAACGGTGAACCGTTAACCGCTGTCCGTTCTTGTTTCCCGCTCCCCCCTGGTCATGCTCTCGCTCGGAATCGTAGGCCTCCCCAACGTCGGCAAGTCGTCGCTCTTCAACGCCATCACCTCGGCGGGCGCGGCAGCGGCCAATTACCCGTTCTGCACGATCGACCCCAACATTGGCGTGGTGGACGTGCCCGACGCCCGGCTCGACGCGCTGGCGGAGATCGTCAAGCCCATTCGCACGCTGCCGGCCGCCGTGCAGTTCGTGGACATCGCCGGGCTCGTGCGCGGCGCGTCCAAGGGCGAGGGGCGCGGCAATGCGTTCCTCTCGAACATCCGCGAGACCGACGCCATCGTGCACGTCGTGCGCTGCTTCGACGATCACGACGTCACGCACGTGGACGGCGCGGTGGATCCGGTGCGCGACCGCGAGACCATCGAGTTCGAGCTCGCGCTCGCCGACCTCTCGTCGGTGGAGAAACGCCTCGACAAGGCGCGCCGCACCGCCAAGACGGGCGACAAGACGGCCGCCGTCGAAGCAGCCGCGTTGGAAAAGGCGATGGCGCCGCTCGCCGAGGGACGCGCCCTCTGGCACGTGGCGCTGACGCCCGAGGAGCGGGCGTGGCTGCAGCCCCTGCAGCTGCTCACGCTCAAGCCCATCCTCTACGCCGCCAATGTCACCGACGCGGAGTTGAGCGGCGCCGAGGGCCCGCACGTCACCGCCCTGCGCGCCGCCATCGAGCGCGACCACGAGCCGGCGGAGGTGGTCACCTTCTCCGCCAAGATCGAGGCCGAGCTGTCGGAGCTGCCGGTTGCGGAGCGCACCGAGTTCCTTGCGCACCTCGGCATCGAGTCGGCCGGCCTCGACCGGCTGATCCGCGCCGGCTATCACCTGCTCGGCTTGCAGACGTACTTCACGGCCGGTGAGAAGGAAGTCCGCGCGTGGACCATCCACCGCGGCGACACCGCCCCGCAGGCGGCGGGCGTGATTCACTCTGACTTCGAGCGCGGCTTCATCCGCGCCGAGACGGCGAGCTACGAGGATTTCGTGAGGCTCGGCGGATGGAAGGGCGCCAAGGAAGCCGGCGTGGTGCGCAGCGAGGGCAAGGAGTACGTGGTGAACGACGGCGACGTGCTGCTGTTCAGGTTCAACGTCTAGTCGCGCCCTCCGTCACTGCCCCACTCTGTCGTACGCTGTCGTACTCAGCCGTACTCTGTCGTACACTGTCGCGCGCTGTCGTATTCAGAGCTGTATCACCTGATCCGCCTCCGCACGCACCGCCTCGCGGTGCGTGCAGAACACCACCGTGCAGCGCCCGCGCAGCGCGCGCAGCGTCTGCAGGATGCGCGCCTCCGTCTCGGCGTCGAGCGCACTCGTCGCCTCGTCGAGCACCAGCAGGTCGGGCTCACGCAGGAGCGCCCGGGCGAGCGCCAGGCGTTGGCGCTCGCCGCCGCTGAGCAGGACGCCGCGGTCGCCCACCGGCGCGTCAAGGCGCTGCGGAAGCCGTTCCACGAAATCGCACGCGGCGGCGACGAGCGCGGCGTGGAGTTGCTCGTCCGTCGCTGACGGCCGCGCGAAGAGCAGGTTCTCGCGTATCGTGCCGTGAAAGAGCATCGGCTCCTGCGCGAGATAGCCCAAACGAGCCCGCCACGCCGCGCGCGGCAGCCGCTCCAGTCGTTCGCCGTCCACGAGCACCGCGCCCCCATCGGGTTCCAGCAGGCCGAGCAGAAGGTCGGCCAGGGTGGTCTTGCCGGCGCCGGTCTCGCCCACGATCGCGGTCAGCCCACCCGCCGGCACCTGCGCGCCGAATCCCTCGAGGATCGCGCGATCGCTCCCCGGATAGCGCACCGTGAGGTCGCGCACCTCGATGGCCGGCGGGGGCCCGTCGCGACGCGAAACCGCGGGCGCCGCATCGGGTGCCCGCTGGTCGTCCGCCGCCGCACGGGCGGACTCGCACCGCGCGAGGAGCGCCGCAATCGAGTCGAATGACGCCAGCGTCTGCGCAATCGCGCTGCCCAGCGCCTGCAGTTCGGAGACGCGCGGGACCAGCCGCGCGTACACCAGCAGCAGGAGCAGCAGCGTGGCGGGTGCGAGGTGCGCGACGGCGACCGCCACCCACACCAGAAGGGCCAGCATCACCACGCCGAGCACCGCGAGCGCGAAGCTCACCCGCGCCCGCCGCCACGCGTAGCCCAGCGTGAGGACGGTCCAACCGCGCGCGTCGTCAGCGACCGCTCGCACCGCGCGCTCTTCCACGCCGTGCGCGTGGATCATCTTCATCGCACCCAGCAGTTCGCTGATGCGCGAGAACAGTCCCGTGCTCGCGTCAAGCAGCCGCTCGCCCTCCACCCGTCCCGGTGCGCGCAGCGCGCGCGCCGCGGCGAAGAGCACGCCTCCCGCCACGGCGACGACGCCGGTGAGGAATGGCGCGACGAGCACGGCCACCAGCACCGCCGCCAGCACCGCGGCCGCCAGCGAAGCCGACTGGAGCAGCATCAGCAGGGCGCTGTGGACGTCATCCACCTGGGGTCCCATGGCGTGCACGAGCGCCGCCGGGCGCTCGCCCGCAAACCGCGCCCATGGCAACTGCACCACGGCGGTGAACAGCCGCTCGCGCAGCCTCCCCACCACCTCGGCCTCGAGCCGCGCATGCCATCGTGCCAACAGCAGCTGCAGCGCGGCGCGCGCGATCACGACGGCCACGACCGCGGCCAGCACGCCCGCGAGCGTCGGCGCCACGCCCGCGGCGCGCAACGCGCCCTCCATCGCGCCCGCAATGCGATCCGATGCGCCATCGCCCAGTGACACGCCGACGAGGCGCAGCATCGGTATGAGCAGCAACAGCCCCACCCCCTCGGTCAGCATGAGCACCAGCGACGTCGCGCCCACCACGAGCATCGCCGTGCGATGCTCGCGCCACAGGGTGTGCACGAACGGATGGAGTGCCGTCATGCGCGCCGCCCCAGCGCCCGATGGAGGAGCCGCCAGGCGCGCACGGGGTACGCCAGCGGGAGCAGCGCGTCGGGAAGGCGCGCCACGGCGCGATCCTGTGGCGTGGGAAGCGCCGCGGCCAGCGCGAGGTAGCGGATTCGTGCCGTCAGGCTGCCGAGCCATTGCACGTCGTAGCGCGGCGTGGACGCGCGCCCCGCATTGGGGGACGCCGCATCGCCGAGCAGCCCGCGCACGGCGTCATCCGCCAGGGCCACCGCCGCGCCGTCGCGGCGCGCCCGCGCCAGCCGGCCGGCCGGCACCGGCAGGCGCACGAGTTCGTGCGCCACGAGCAGCGCAATGTGCGCCGCGCGCTCGATGCCCCACTGCGCCGCCGCGGTGTCGAAGTGATCCCAGTCGAAACGCTCTCGTGCGACGGCGTGGGCGAAATCCACCACCCACAGGAGCGACGTCCAAGCATGCTTGACGCCGTGCAACGCCAGCAGGACGGCCTGTGTTTCCACCGCCGGCAGCAGCACCGCGCCGCCGCCGAGCTGGCAGCGGCGCGCCCCGCGCACGATCTGCGCCGGATCCTGCGGACCGCCGTAGCGCGGCGCCTGCACGCGCCAGTGCACCTCCACGGGAAAGTCGGCATCCACCGCGACGAAGTGCGCGACGCCTTCCCACGTGGAATAGAAGCGCTCCTCGCGGTCCGTGAGACCCGCGGGCGGCTGATACCCGATGGCCAGCAGGGCGCGGCGCGCCGCGTCGCGGTCGCGCTCCGCCACGAGGAGGTCGAGGTCCGTGAAGCGCCGCGCCGCCACGTCACCGTGGACGTCGGCGGCGAGTGCCGGACCCTTGTACGCCGCGACGCCAAGGCCGGCGTCCTCGAGGGCGCGCACGATGCGCAGCAGTTCGCGAACACCGGCGAGCGAGCGAAGGGCCAGCATGCGCGCCGTCTCCTCCAGCGCGCCACGCGCATCGGCGGGAACACCGACGGCCGGGAGGGCGCGCCACACCCACCCCGGTACGTCGTGGCGGATCGCCGCCGTGACGACCGCGTTCCAGTCCGCCACGCCCGCCGCCGCCTGCGCACGCGCAGCCGCCGCGTCGCCGTCACGACGCACGGCGGCAAGCACGAACTGCAACGCGGGGGAAACCGGAGTCGTCATGTGCATCCAAGATGCGCCCGATGCGCCCATCCCGCAGGGGGATTCAGCGCTCGCGCGCCGCCGCGCACGCCGCATGGACGAGCGCCGTGAGGCGGGCAGGGTCCGCATGCGGCACGAGGCGCCGCACGCGACGGCCGCGCAGCATCCCCTCGAGGGCGCGCAGTTCGTCCGCGCGCATGCGATCGTCTTGCAGGTAGTTGGCGTACGTGTTGACGACTAGTTCCATGAGCGCCTCGCCTCGCGACACCGACCTGACCAGCGGTGCCGCCTCGTCGACGGCACGCGGCGCCAGCAGAAAGACGTCGCCCAGCGGCGCCGGTGAGCGATGAAAAGGAAAGTCCTCGCCCAGCGGAAGCGCGCGCTTGTCCCACGTCGGCGTGAGTCGCGGCAGTGCACCGACCGTGCCGAACAGCATGTGCTCCGACTCTCCCCACAGGCGCAGCACACGGTACGAAGGGAACGCCATCGCGTCGTCCCCCACCATGCGCACGGCCAGAACATCGTCCGCCAGCACGGGCATGCCCGCCGCCGCAAAGGCCGCCGCCGTGGTGCTCTTGCCCGCGCCGCTCGGTCCCACCAGGGCCACGGCGCGGCCGTCGATCAGCACGGCGCTCGCGTGCAATGCCAGCACGCCCCGCAGGCGCAGCGCGAATCCGAGCACCGGCCCCAGCAGGTACGTGGCCGTATCCTCGAGCGTCGACGCCGCGGCCCACCACGCGGCGACGCGCGTGCCCTCGCGGTCCAGCGTGAACTCCGTGCCGTCCGGATAGCGGAACCAGAAGCCGGCATCCCCGCTGCGACGCACCTCCACCGAAGGCGTGCCGTCGGCGGTGTCCGGTCCCCGATAATGCACGGCCGCGGACGTCCAGTCGGCCGACGGGCGCGCGCCCGCGCCCGCGCCGAGCGCGATGGTGACGTCCACCGGCGCCGCGCCGGAAGGCGCCGGCTCGAGGCCGTCCAGCGCGCGGTCCGACCGCACGATGAGACCGTAGAGCGCGTAGTCAGGCACTGGCGTGCGTTCCCGTGGCCACGTCACGCATCGGACGTCGGTCGCTCCGCCGACTCGTAGACGAGCAGCGTGCGGTACCGGCCAAGGTCGTCGGCATCGCCCGTCACCAGCACGCCCGCACTCTCTACCCACGCATGCGCCGCCAGTGGTCCGCCGTCGGGGGCCACGCCGATGCTCACGCGCGCCGCGCAGCCCGCCCGGCGCAGCAGGAACTCGGCGGTGAGCGCCTGCGAGAGGCACACGCTCCCCGGCACGGAGCGCGCCGCGCGGTCCACGGCGCGCCGCACCGCGCGGGCCGCGCCTGCATCGGCGACGACCGCGTGACGCTGCGTCAGCCGGTCGACCAGGGCGCGCACGCGCGCAAAGGACAGCGTGGCAAGCGCCACGCGGACGCCGACCAGCACGCAGACGGCGCGCACCGCGAGGCGGCGCTCGCTCCGCGGCAGCGTGACGAGGGTGGCAAGGCGCGCCGGCGGCGCGCTATGCGCCATCGCCGACACGCGTCACCAGCCCGCGCCGCTCGAGCTCGTCCACAAAGGTCAGCACGTCGGACGTGCAGACCGCCTCTTCCACGTCGAACGCGGCATGCACGGCGCGCACCACGTCGTGCAGGCGCACGGGCTGCTGCACCATGGCCCAGATGCGGGCGGCCACCCCGTCCACGCCGTAGTAGATCCCGTCGGTGAGGCCGAGGATGATGACCTCGCTCTCGAGGTCGGCCGCCACCTGGTCGCGCGACGCCACGACCGTGGTATCGAGGGAGAGCGCGCTCACGCGTCCTCCCGCCGCGACGGCGCGGCGTCCTCGTCCTCGAGCTCGGCCAGCATGGCGGTGCAGTACGACACCGCGTCTGCCGCGCTGCTGAATCGCTGCGGATGGTGCGCGGCGAGCACGGCGCCGATGTCGTCGAAGCTCCGCGTGCCATCGGCGAGCGCCAGCATCTCGCGCACGACCTCCGCCGACGCGCCCGGCGCGGGCCGATGCGTCGCGTGCCGCCGTCGGAGCGCATCGAGGGACAAGGGCAGCGAGGCGCCGAGCGTGGACTGCCGAAACCGGTGAACGGGTCCGCCCCCTGCCGGCTCGTGCGTCGTATCCCACGCATACACGTAGCCTTCGCCCACGCGCCGCGCGCGGAAGTCGAGCGTCACACGGTCACCTGCCGCTGCTTCCAGCGGTTGCTCCAGCGGGAAGAACGCCTGGCCATAGACCGTCTGCGCCGCGCCGGGTTCGTTCAGGATCCAGTGCCCGCCAAAGAGCTCGGAGTTGAACCAGGCGGCGATGCCGTCGAAAGCGCCGTCGCGCTCGAGCACCCACGCGCACCGGCCGTCCACCGCCGGGTCTCGCACGAGGGCATAGTCGAACTCCGCCCACCGCGTGGCCGATGCGAGCAAGTCATCGGGGACCACGTGGCCGCGATGCACGTTGCTGCGCAGCCGCTGCGCCACCGGCTCGCGGTTGATGCCGTGCGCCGCGTCGCCGTGCAGGCCGAGCAGGCGCGACACGCGCGCCGGCACGCGGCACGGCGCGGCGAACAGCTCATCGCGCCGCGTGATGAGGCGCGCGCCCGGCTTGAGCAGGCGTTCGCGGGCATCCACGAGCGACGGAATGCGCCCCCACAAGAACGGAAGCAGGCCGCGCAAGTCCTCGAGCAGCACGTCGCCGCGCTCGGGCAGGTCGACGCGCGTGGAGAATCCGTGAATGAACGTGATGCGGTCGGCGCAGCCGTTCGCCTCCGCCACGGCGGGGCCCACCGCCACCGCGGGATTCACCTCGATGGCGTACACGTGGCGCGCGCCCGCGCGCACGCAGGCGACCGCGAAGTACCCCGTGCCGGTTCCGATCTCCACCACCACGTCGCCGGGGCGCACCGCGGCGGCGATGGCCGCCATGTACGGACCGGTGCGCGCCTCGTCCGCGAACATCCGGTCGAAGTCGTGCAGGTCGTAGGCGCTGGCGGTGAGGGAACTCACGGCGTCATCTCTCGTCGGGGCGCCGGAGGCATTCGCCGGGTCTCAGCATGCCGGCGAGCATCGCGGCCGTGCGGCCGCCACACGGGGGTTGGTGGCGAACGGACGCTACGACTTCTTGAAGGAGTTCTTGCACCCCGTCGCCGTGCCGTCGTTGTACCCCTTGGCGCACGTCGTCGTTTGCGTCAGCGCCTGAAAGGTGCCGTGCACCCGCAGCACCGGCGCCTGATAGGCGGTGCGAACCTTCGGGCTGCCCTGCTCGCTGCGATTGTGTGACATGGTTCGCCTCTCGCGACAAGAATCGTGCGGGCGTCGCCGCACGCTGCCATCAATGCGACCATCACTCGACCCGTAAGGCAACGCGAGCGATGACGCTACACAAAATCGAACAGTGACTCAATTGTTTCCACTTCTCGTACCGATACGCCAGACGTCAGCCACTTGCCAAAATGAAGGGCGACCCACGCGTCTTCCATGGCGGCGGGAGATCCTACTTTAAAGATAGAGCGAAGTTGCGGGACGTCAACGTAAGCACCCACCGGTCCATCCAGGGCCGACAGGCCCGGTTGCCCCATCTGCACCCACCGCTGGGCGACCAAGGGCTGCAGGGGCGGGAGTACGGTCTTTCTTCGGGTCAGCACCGACTGGGGCAGCGCTCCCGAGTAGGCGGCGCGGGCAAGCTCCTTGCGCTGGCACCACGGGATGGGAGGGACGCTCAGGACGTGCTCGATGACGCGACTGTCCAGCATCGGCCAGCGCCACTCCAATGGCAACCGCACGTAGGCAAACGAGTCGCACTCCATGCCGTCCTGCCAGTACGCCCCGAGCAACCACTTGGTTCCCGGTCGAGTGGGATGCGGCGGTGGCTCCACAAAATCCTGCGGGCCGGTGCGCGCCAGCACATCGGCGCGAATCCACGCCGGCGGCGGCGCGTAGACGCGTTCGACCGGTCGGCCACGCAGGCGGTCTCGCAGGTGCCAGCCCAGCACCGGCAGCCGGCGCGCGGACGCCACATAGCCGACGGCCCGTCGCACCGTCTCCCATGCGCCCCAGGTGCGTGCCATGAGGGCCACGCCGGGCGGGCTGAACAGCGTGTCGCCATCCTCGCCGACGAACATCACGCGCGAGTGCGATGCCATGCGGGCAAGCCACCAGCGCGTGTGCGGGTAGTCCGCGTCGTCAATCGGCTCCGGCGTGCGAAAGCCGGGGTCGTCGAGATGCGCCAGCGGCCGCCACGGTGTCTCGTCGAGTTCGTGCGCGATACCGATGAAGCGCGCCGCCTCTGCGGCAAGCACCCCCTCGCGGTCGTCGAAGAGCGACGTCGCGGCGTAGGTGAACCCCTTCACCCCGGCCTGGGGCGCCACGCGACGCGCCGTTGCGGCGAGGATCGTCGAGTCGAGCCCGCCGCTCAACTGCAGCGCGAGCGTCGGTTGGCGCATCCGGTCGCGGACCGCCGCGGCGAGCACCTCGCGATATCCCTCCACGTACTCGCGTTCGTCGCGCACGCGAAGCGGTGGCGGTGCGGGGAACCTCCAGTGGCGCCGGGCGGCTCCCGCCCGACCGTCGACCGGCACGGTGAAGTAATGCGCGGCCTCCAGCCGCCGGATATCCGAAAAGGCGCTGCGACGCACATCCACGTTCCAGCCCCACCGCAGGAACGACACCAACGCCGGGTCGTGCAGGGCGTTCGACACCGCCGGATGCGCGCGCACCGCGTCGAGGGCGTTGGCGCAGATGAACGCGTCGCCCAGGTCCGCGTAGAAAAGCGGCCGGACGCCCATGCCGTCGCGGACACACACGAGATGCCGACGCGCGCCGTCCCAAAGCGCGAAGGCGAAATCGCCTCGGAGCCGCTCGAACGCGGCCTCGCCCCAGGCCTCGTACGCCGCAAGGACCAGCGCGTCGTCGTCATCCGGGTCCGGCACGGGCATCCCGGCATCGCGCAGCGCGGCGATCAACCGCGGGCGGTCGTCGAGGCGAATGTCGCCCGCCAGTCTCAGGGCGCCACGCGCGTGCGGCCCGGCCGTGGCACCGTCGCGCGTGCCGAGGAAGGCATGCACGAGTCCCACCGGGCCCTCGATCCACGCGCCGAAGCGATCGGGCGTGAGATCTCGCAGCGGGGCCCCCAGCCGCCCGAGGAGGGCGCGATCGGCTGGCCGGCCGTCGCGCCGGATGACCGCCACGAAACCGCTCATGACCGCGTGCCCACGCCGGGCTGGGTTGGTTCGCTCACGGCCAACAAGGTACACCCAGCGCGCCCGCAGTGCGGCAGTTGACCCAACTCCTTGCCGTGATTATGATTAAAGGCTGAACACAACGCGGTCATTCAGGCCGCCCTGCCTCCTCCCGCGTCGGCAACCCGCGGGAGGCGCGAACGACCAAAGGAGGATTGCCATCCGTGACTCGTGAATACGAGGCGGTGTACGTCTTCGACTCGACGCTCGAAGACGCCGCCATCAATGACAAGATCGCCAAGCACCACGCGCTCCTCAGCGCCGAGGGCGAGATTGCGCTCAACCACTGGGGCCGTCGCCAGCTCGCCTACAAGATCGGCAAGCGCGAGACCGGCTACTACGTCGTCGCCCGCTTCAAGGCCGACGGCAAGGTGCTCCCGGAGTTCGAGCGCTCGCTCAAGCTCGACGACGCCGTGGTCCGCTACCTCATCTCGATCCATGAGCATGAGCTCGGCGCCCCGCCGATGACCGAAGAACAGCTCGCCGCCAAGCGGGCCCGTGACGATGACGACGAGGACGACGAATAATGCGCCGCCAGAGAAAGAGCTGCCCCATGGATGAGCTCCGCATCCGCCACGTGGACTACAAGGACGAGCGGTTCCTCTCGCGCTTCGTCACCGACAACGGCAAGATCCTGCCGAGCCGCCTGAGCGGGACGTGCGCCCGGCATCAGCGTCAGCTGGCGAGCGCGATCAAGAAGGCGCGCTACCTGGCGCTCCTGCCATACACCCGCGGACAGACTCCGTAAGGTGAGCGGCGCCGTCGTCGAGCCCATGCCGCCCGAAGTTCCCAGGGAGCGCGGCTGGCGGCGCGTCGTCGGCGGACTCGCGCTGCTCCTGCTGTTGCCGGCGATGCCGCCGTTCTCGGTCATCTTCCCGGTGGCGGAAACGGCGCTGGTGCTGGTTCCCGCGATCGCGGCCTGTGCGCTCGCGGGGTGGAAATCGGGGGGACGGCCCTTCCTCGCGGTGCTCTGGGTGGCTTTTGCCGCCTGGATCGTCGTGGCCGGGGCGGCGCAGGGCGACTACGCGTTGCTCGCGCGCGGGTGGGGAGTGCTGGTGGCCGTTGCGTTCGCCGCGTGGGCGATGCTCTGGCCGGAGCGGTCCTTCCTGCCCCGGGCGTTGGCAACGGTGGGCGTGGCGCTCGTAATCGGTGGGATGATGTCGCTCGCCGTGCCGGGGGGTCCGACCCGCGTCTATCAGGTGGTGGCCGGCGAGGCCCAGCGCCGCGCCGACGCCTTCGACGCGGACTGGCAGGCCCGGCTGGCGACGAAGGACTGGCAGGAGTTCCGGACGGCCAATGCGGAATCGGCCGTCTGGTTCGAGAAGACGCTGGAGGAGCAGCGCGTGATGGTCCGGCGCACCGCCGAACGGTCGCCCGCGCTCTTCCCCGCCCTGCTCGCGCTGGAAACGCTGGCCGCGCTCGGGCTCGCCTGGGCGCTGTATCATCGCTTGGGGCGCGCCCGCATCGGCGCACCGCTCGCGCGCTTGCGGGAGTTCCGGTTCAATGACCAGTTCATTTGGGGACTGGTGGGCGGCCTGGCGCTCCTCGTGGTTCCGGGTCTCGGTCCTGCGAAGGACCTTGGGGCCAACCTGCTCGTGTTCTTCGGCGCGCTGTATGCGCTCCGCGGGGCCGGTGTGGCGCTGTTCCTGCTGGCGCCCGGGCGGGTGATGACGGTCGTACTGGTCAGCGTGTCGGTGCTCTTTGCCGGCGCGGCTGGCGTGATTTTCGTGGGGCTCGGCTTGGGCGACACCTGGCTCGACTGGCGTCGCCGCCAGCGCCCGTCAACCTGAACGTTCAGGGGTTTCCGATGGAAGTCATTTTGCGAGAAGCGGTGGAAAAGCTCGGGCATCCGGGTGACATCGTGAAGGTGTCGGCGGGTTACGCGCGCAACTTCCTGCTGCCGCGCGGCATCGCCTACGAGGCGACCCCGGGCAACAAGAAGCGCATCGCCCAGGAGAAGGCCACGCTCGAGGCGGCGGAAAACGCGCGCCGCACGGCGGCCGAGGAGTTTGCGGCCAAGATCGAGCCGATCTCCCTGACCTTCGCCGCCCGCGTCGGCGAGGAAGGCAAGCTGTTCGGGTCGGTGACGTCGGGCGACATCGTCGCGCAGCTCGAGGCGCAGGGCGTGCACGTCGAGAAGCGGCAGATCGACCTGCC
>JACREJ010000116.1 GCA_016218305.1 Gemmatimonadota bacterium
CGCGTCGGCAGCGGCGCCTCGCGCGTCACCTGCCCCTCGAGGTCCTCGGTGTCGGTCTCGGCGCCGAAGCGCACCGTGGCCTCGTACACCGTGGGCTCGTCGTGCAGCCAGCGCAGGAGCCGCGTGGCGCGGCCAACGAGGAGGACGAGCAGTCCGGTGGCGAAGGGATCGAGCGTGCCGCCATGGCCGATGCGCTTCTCGCCCAGCGCGCGGCGCGCGGCGTTGACGACGTCGTGCGACGTCACGCCCGCCGGCTTGTCCACCAGCAGCAGGCCGTCAGGCGTCGGACGCGGGGCCATCGCCGGGCGGATCCGACGGGCGCACGGAGGCGAGGAGCGTCTCGATACGCGCCGCGCGCGCCACGCTCTCATCGAACTTGAAGAGGATCTCGGGGGCGACGCGCAGGCGCAGGGCGCGCCCAACGCGCGCGCGCAGGTGGCCGGCGGTGCTCGCCAGCCCCTCGAGCGCAGCGGCGCGCTCGGCGTCGCTCGCCATGATGGAGACAAAGACCGTGGCGTGCCCGAGGTCGCGCGTCACCTCGACCGCGGTGACGGTGATGAGCACCGCCCGCACGCGCGGGTCGCGGACGTCCTCGGCGAGGAACGTCGCCACCTCCATCCGAATGCCTTCGGCCACCCGGTCCGGGCGGCGTGTGTCACGCGGCGGCATCAGCAGCTCTCCTGCGCGCTCAGCCGGCGTGTGCCGGCTGCAGCGTGCGCGCCACGCTGTCCATCCGGTAGCACTCGAACACGTCACCGACCTTGACGTCGTTGAAGTTCTCGACGCCGATGCCGCACTCGAAGCCTTCCTTCACTTCCTTCACGTCGTCCTTGAAGCGGCGCAGCGAGCCAATGGTGCCGCTGTACACCTCCACGCCGTTGCGGATGACGCGCACCTTGCCCGCCCGCGTGACGACGCCCGAGCGCACCGAGCAGCCGGCGATGACGCCGACCTTCGACACCTTGAAGACCTCGCGCACTTCGGCCTCGCCGAGCACCGTCTCCTTCTCCTCGGGGCGCAGCAGGCCTTCGAGGGCGGCCTTCACGTCGGCCACGGCCTCGTAGATGATCTTGTAGAGCTTGATGTCCACGCCCTCGCGCTCCGCACTCTGGCGCGCCTTGTTGTCGGGGCGGACGTGGAAGCCGATGATGATGGCCCCCGACGCCTTGGCGAGGAGGATGTCGCTCTCGGTGATGGCGCCGACGCTGCGCTGGACCACCTCGACCTGCACTTCCTCGTTGGAGAGTTGCTGCAGGGCGTCGGCGAGCGCTTCCGCCGGGCCGCCCTGGTCGGCCTTGATGAGGAGCTTGAGCGAGCGCTTCTCGCCCGCCCCCGCCTGCGACATGAAGTCCTCGAGCGACACCGCACCCTTGGCGGTGCGGCGGCTCTTGGCTTCGCGGTCGAGCCGCTCGCGGCGCTGCGCGATCTCGCGCGCCTCGCTCGCATCGGCGACGGCGATGAACTGATCGCCGGCCATCGGCACGCCGGTGAGGCCAAGCACCTGCACCGGGATGGCGGGCCCGGCTTCCTTGACGGCCTTGCCGCGCTCGTCGAGGAGGGCGCGCACGCGCCCTGAGTAGAGACCGCAGATGAAGTCGTCGCCGACCTTCAGCGTGCCGTTTTGCACGAGCACGGTGGCCACCGGCCCCTTGCCCGCGTCGAGCTGCGCCTCGACCACGGTGCCCGTGGCCTTGCGGTTCGGGTTGGCCTTGAGGTCGAGGATTTCCGCCTGCAGGAGCAGCTGCTCCAGCAGCGCGGGAACGCCCGTCCCCTTCTTGGCCGAGACCTCGGTGTGCAGCGTCTGGCCGCCGAACTCCTCGAGCACGACGCTGTGGTTGAGCAGTTCCTGCTTGACCTTGAGCGCGTTGGCCGCCGGAAGGTCGATCTTGTTGATGGCGACGATCATCGGCACGCCGGCGTTCTTGGCGTGCGAGATGGCCTCGATGGTCTGCGGCATCACCGAGTCGTCCGCGGCGACGACGAGGACCACGATGTCGGTGACCTGGGCGCCGCGGGCACGCATGGCGGTGAACGCCTGGTGGCCCGGGGTGTCGAGGAAGGTGATGTGCTTGCCGTTCGGCAGGCCGACGTTGTACGCGCCGATGTGCTGCGTGATGCCGCCGGCCTCGCCGGCGACGACGTTGGCCTTGCGGATGTAGTCGAGCAGCGACGTCTTGCCGTGGTCGACGTGGCCCATGATGGTGACGACGGGCGGACGGAACATGAGCTGTTCCGGCGTGTCCTCGACCTTGGCCTCGGTGGGGGCGGCCGCATACTCCGCCTCGCGCACGGCGATGAAGCCGAACTCGCCCGCGATCAGCTCGATCTGGTCGAAGTCCATGCGCTGGTTGATGGTGACCATCAACCCGAGGTGCTTGAACGCGAACGAGACGATCTGCGTGGCGGGAATCTTGAGGATGTCCGCCAGCTCGCTGACCGTGATGAACTCATTGACGTGCACCGTCTTCTTTTCCTGCTCGGCGACGGCGGCGCGGATGGCCTCGAGCTCCTCGCGTCCCGAATCATCGCGGCGCCGCTTGCCCGGCGCGCCGCGCATTTCCTTCATCGTGCGCGAGATGTTGGACGAGACGGCTTCCTGATCCACCTGCCCGCGCTTGCCCTTCTTGCGGCGCGGACCGCTGGACGGCGTCTGCGGCGCGGTGGACGCGCCGGGGCCACGGCCGCGATCCTCGCGGCGACCGCCGCTGAGGCCGCCGCCGGGGGCGGCGGAGGCGATGGGACGCGGAGCGTTGGGACCACGCGCCGGCGCGGGACGACCGCGCGGCGCACCCGGCACCACCGGACGCGGACGCGGACGATCGGCGGCGGGGGCGCTGCCTGACGGCTGCGACGGCGGCGCGGGGGGTGTGAGCGGACGCGCCGCGCGCGGCGGCATCGGCAGCGGCGACG
>JACREJ010000021.1 GCA_016218305.1 Gemmatimonadota bacterium
GGCGATGGCGCCGCGGGCGAACTCGTACTTCGAGACGGCGGCGCGCCAGGCGTCGAGACTCTCGGTCACCTTCACGTAGACATAGGGCGTGAAGTTCGTCGCGTCTTCCCAGTTGTCCGCGTACCACACGGCACGAATGCCGCGATGTGCCGGGTGCGCCAGCTGGACGCCCGGCAGCGCGGCAAGGAGCACCGCCTCCTGGGCGATGGCGCTCGTGATCCAATGATCCTTGTGCAGGCTCTCCTTCCAGTGCGTGATCAGGTGCGTCGGCTTCACCTGCCGCATCACATCGGCTACGTAGCGGCGCGCCGAGTCGTCGTTCGGAATTTCGCCGTCGCGGTAGGGGCCGAAGATCACTTGCGCGCCCAGGTCCTTGGCCACGGCCTCGGCCTCCCGCCGCTTCTGCGCCCCGTACTCCGCGGGGCTGAGCTTCGGGTTCCCTCCCTCGCCGAGCGTGAGGTGCAGGATCACCACGCGGTCGCCGCGCTGGTGCGCGCCGAGCAGCACCGCCCCGGCGGTGAGCTCCATGTCGCCGGCGTGCGCACCGATGGCAAGGATGGTGCGAGGGGGCGTGGGCGCCTGCGCGGACACCGGCACGGCGGCAAGCACGAGACAACAGAACGGGACGAGCTTCAGCGACGCATGCATGAATCCAGACTCCCCTGGGACGCGGCCCCCAGAAGTTAGCGCCAATGGCGGCGCGCCGTCACATGGCATAGCGTTCTCTCTTCCCTCTCCACCTCCCATGCGCCTCAGACTTCTTCCGCTCGTTCTCCTCGCCGCCCCGCTCGCCGCCCAGCAGCCCGTGGCCGACCGTTACCGCGACGTCGCAAACAAGATCATCGACGCCGCGCTCGCTGATTCCTCCGGAGCGTGGAACCGGCTCGCCGCCTTCGTGGATTACAGCGGTCCGCGACTGTCGGGGAGCGCCAATCTCGAGCGCGGCATCGACTGGATGCTCGCCGAGATGAAAAAGGACGGTTTCGTCAACGTGCGCGGCGAGCCGGTGATGGTGCCCCACTGGGTGCGCGGCCGCGAGTCCATCACCATGCGACAGCCGCGCGAGGCGGACGTGCCGATGCTGGGACTCGGCGGCTCGGTCGGGACGCCGGCGGAGGGCATCACCGCCGAAGTGCTGGTGGTGTCGAGCTTCGACGACCTGACGGCCAAGGCCGCAGCGGCCAGGGGACGGATCGTGCTCTTCGACGTTCCGTTCACGAACTACGGCGCCACCGTGCAGTACCGCGGCCGCGGGGCAAGTGCCGCCGCCAAGGTGGGCGCCGTGGCTGCGCTCGTCCGCGCCGTTGGTCCGTGGGGGCTGCGCACGCCGCACACGGGCGCGATGAACTACGACTCCACCGTGGCGCGCATTCCGGCGGCGGCCATTCCGCTGGAGGACGCCGCGATGATCCACCGCATGCAGGATCGCGGCCAGAAAGTCGTGCTGACCATCCGCATGGAGGCGCAGACCCTGCCCGACGCGCCGTCACGCAACGCGATGGGCGAGCTGGCCGGCCGCGATCGTCCGCAGGAGATCGTCGCGATGGGCGGCCACATCGATTCGTGGGATGTCGGACTCGGCGCCATGGACGACGCCGGCGGCATCGTGGTGGCGTGGGAGGCGATGAAGCTGCTCAAGCGTCTCGGACTCACCCCCCGCCGCACGCTGCGTGTCGTCGGCTGGGTGAATGAGGAGAACGGCGGACGCGGTGGCAGCGCCTACCGTGACGCGCATCGCAACGAGCCGCATTCGCTGCTCATGGAGTCGGACGCCGGGGTCTTCGCGCCGCGCGGGTGGGGCTTCACGGGCAGTGACTCGGCGCGCGTCATCATCAAGCAGATCGGCACCCTGCTCTCGCGCATCGGCGCCGGCACCATCGGCGCGAACGGCGGCGGAGCGGACATCGGACCGCTCATGGCGACGGGCGTGCCCGGCATGGGGCTCGATGTGGAGGGCAGCACGTACTTCGTCTATCACCACA
Organism: Gemmatimonadota bacterium; assembly: GCA_016218305.1. Taxonomy (GTDB): domain Bacteria; phylum Gemmatimonadota; class Gemmatimonadetes; order Gemmatimonadales; family Gemmatimonadaceae; genus PNKL01. The sequence continues at coordinate 1,983 of JACREJ010000021.1, forward strand.
CACCGGCCGACACGCCGGACAAGCTGAGCCCCGTTGACATGCAGAAGTGCGTGGCGATGTTCGCAGTGATGGCGTACATCGTGGCCGACCTTCCGGAGATGCTGCCAAGGCCGTAACTGATACCACGAAGATCGAAGGGCGCGACGGGGCGCGAAGAGGGGCAACGAATTGGGGGGACTGCAGATCGTACGCAGTCCCCCCAAGTTCTTCACTTCGTGCCCCTTCGCGCCCTTCGCCCTTAGCGGTGGACGTTCCCGCTCAATACTCCACGATCGCATCCACCGACGACCCCGCCAGCAGCTGTCGCCCGTGCAGGAAGGTGAGGTCAATGAGGAAGGAGAACGCCACGACGATGCCGCCGGCGCGCTCCACGAGCCGGCGCGTCGCGGCCGCGGTGCCGCCGGTGGCGAGGACGTCATCCACCACCAGGACGCGTGCGCCGACACCGAGCGCATCCTCGTGCATCTCGAGGGCATCGGTGCCGTACTCGAGGGCGTATTCCTCCCGCACGAGGCGGTGCGGCAGCTTGCCCGGCTTGCGCACGGGAATCATCGCCACGCGGAGCGCCTGCGCCACTGGCGCGGCAAAGATGAACCCGCGGCTCTCCACGGCGACCACGTGCGAGATGTTCATCGCCGTCGCGCCCGCGGCCATGCTGTCCGTCACGCGGGTGAAGAGCGACGCGTCGGAGAGCAGTGGCGTGATGTCCTTGAAGATGATGCCCGGCTTGGGAAAGTCCGGAACGTCGCGAATCACGGCGCGCACATCGCGGGCCAGCGCCTCGCGACCATCGGGCAACGGACGAGTGATCATGGCAGGATCTCGAATTCGGTATGGTCGGTGGCCGCCGTCAGCGGCCGTTCCTCTATCTCCACCGCCTGCACCACCGCCTGCGACGGTCCGCGCCGCAGGGCTGCGAGCAGCTGGTCCACCTGCGCGGGCGTTCCCTCCGCCGCGACTTCCACCGTGCCATCCTCGGCGTTCCGCACCCAGCCGCTGACCGCAAGGCCGCGCGCAGCCCGCGCCACGAACCAGCGGAACCCAACGTGCTGCACGCGCCCGCGGACGCGCACCTGCACGGCCCGGCGCTCCCCGCTCACGCCGACTCCCATCCGTGCTTGCCAACCAGTGGCACGAAGCGCACGCCGGAAAGTTCACGCCGTTCGATGCCGGTGGCGGTCCGCGTGATCTCGAACAGCCGCTGATCGTCGCGCCCGCCGATGGGGACGATGAGCCGCCCTCCGGCCGTCAGCTGGTCCACGAGGGGCTGCGGGATCTCCGGCGCGCCCGCCCCGACCAGGATGGCGTCGTACGGCCCATACTCGGGCCACCCCAGCGTGCCGTCGCCGCACAACAGCGAGACGTTCGTCACGCCGCACTCGGTGATGGCATCGCGCGCCGTCTCGAGGAGCGGCCGGATACGCTCGATGGAGTAGACGTGGCGGCAGAGGTGCGCGAGCAGGACGGTCTGGTACCCCGAGCCGGTGCCGATCTCGAGCACCTTCTCGCTCCCCTGCAGGCGCAGCGTCTGCAGGTACATGGCGTGCACGTACGGCTGGCTGATCGTCTGCCCATTGCCGATGGGGAGCGCCGCATCCTCGTAGGCGCGGTGGCGCACGCCGGTCGGCACGAACTGGTGGCGCGGCGTCAGGTCGAGCGCGCGCAGCACGGCCATGTCGCTGATCCCCTTGGCGCGGAGTTCATCGATCAACCGCCGGCGGGCGCCGGTGAACTGCGGCGTTACAGGGGACGCCACCACTGCTCCGCGGAGTCGAGGACCGCCCGGTGCGTCAGGTCGAGGTGCAGCGGCGTGATGGACACGAAGCCGTCGCTGATCGCCTGAAAGTCCGAATCCACCGCCGAGTCCTTCCAGTCCACCGATCCGCCTCCGATCCAGTAGATCGGACGCCCCCACGGGTCCTTCATGCGCGTCAGCGAGTCGGAGTAGGCGCGCCGGCCGAGCCGCGTGAGCCGAAACCCCTTGAGCTGATCGGCCGCCACGGGCGGGATGTTCACATTGAACAGCGTGTTCTCGGGAAAGACCGGCAGTCCCGTGATGTGGCGCAGGATACGCTCCATCGTTCCGACGTGGTCGTCGAGGAGCGCGTCGGCACGCAGGACGCTGCCGGCGAACGAGAAGGCAATGGCGGGAACGCCGAGCGCGAGTCCCTCCATCGCCGCGGCCACCGTCCCCGAGTAGAGCACGTCCTCGCCCATGTTGGGGCCGTGGTTCACGCCGCTCAGCACGAAGTCGGGCCGCTCGGGGAGCAGCGCCTCGAGGGCGAGCATCACGCAGTCCGTCGGCGTGCCGTCCACCTGCCAGCGATTCTCCGCGATCTGCACCGGGCGCAGCGGATGGTGCATCGTGAGCGAGTGGCTGGTGGCGCTCTGCTCGCGGTCCGGGGCCACCACGTACACCTCGCCGAGCGGTGTCGCCGCACGTTCGAGCGCGGCGAGCCCGCGCGCCAGGATTCCGTCGTCGTTGCTCAGCAGCAGTCGCATCAGCGGTCCGATGGGTCGCGCAGCGACGTGAGCAGCGCCTGCAGCTCCGCCTCGAGCGCGAGAATGGTCTGGAGGTCGAGCCCGGTGCGGGCCGCGGGGCGCACGCCGCCGTTCTTGCGGTACTCGTCGAGCTTCTGCCGCGCGCCGTCTATGGTGTACTTCTCGGTGTAGAGGAGGTGCTTGACCAGCATCACCATCTCCACCTCACGCCGCGAGTAGACGCGGTTGCCCGACCGGTTCTTGACGGGGCTGAGTCCCTTGAACTGGCTCTCCCAGTAGCGGAGCACGTGCGGCTTGAGTTCCGTCAGCTCGCACACGTCCCCGATGCTGAAGAACTCCTTGACGGGCTCGGACTGGCTCGCCATCAGTCGCGCTCCCCGCGCAGCTCGCGCGACATGAGGTCGACGAGCGCCGAGCGCGCCGGCTGGTGCTCGAAGAGCACGCGGTGCACGGCGTTCACGATGGGCATCTCCACGCCGCGCGCGGCGGCGAGGTCGCGGGCACTCTCGGTCGTTACGACGCCCTCGGCCACCGTTTCGCGCCCGGCGAGCACTTCGGGCAGGGTAGCTCCCTTCCCGATCTCGAGCCCGACCTGGCGATTGCGGCTCAGCGCGCCGGTGCACGTCAGCACGAGGTCGCCCATGCCGGCGAGGCCGGCGAACGTCTGCGGGTGCGCCCCCATCGCCGTGCCCAGACGCATCATCTCCGCGAGGCCGCGTGTGATGAGTGCCGCGCGCGTGTTGAAGCCGAGGCCGAGGCCGTCGCTCATGCCGGCGGCCACCGCCATGACGTTCTTGAGTGCGCCGCCCAGCTCCACGCCGATGACGTCATCGCTCGAGTAGACGCGGAAGTGCGCCGCGCTGAAGACCTTTTGCACGAGCGCCGCGGCGTCTGCCCGCGCTGACGCGGCCACCACCGCCGTCGGCTGCCTGTTGGCCACCTCCGCGGCAAAGCTCGGACCCGAGAGCGCCACCACGGCGTGGCCGCGGAGCTCCTGCTCCACCACCTCGGTCATGAGCGCAAAGGTGTGTCGCTCGATGCCCTTGGTCGCCACCACCGCCGTCGCACCCGGCGCGACCCAGGCGCGCGCATGAGAGACCACCTCGCGCAGCACGTGCGACGGCGCCGCCATCAGCACGAGTTCCGCCCCGTCGAGCGCCTCCGCCTTGTCGGTCGTGGCGCGCAGCGACGGACTGAGCGCCGCACCCGCGAGAAACCGCGGGTTGGCCGACGAGTGCGTGATGGCGTCGGCCACATCGGGTTCGAGGCACCAGAGCGTGGTCGCGTGCCCGTTCTCGGCCAACAGGCTGGCCAGCGCCGTACCCCACGCCCCGGCGCCCAGCACCGCGCACTTCATGCGCCCTCCCCGGGCTTCGCGCGCCCGAAGCGATGCTCGGTCCCATTGCGCAACCGCTGGATATTCGCGCGATGCGACCAGATGACGAAGAGACCGACGAGCACCGCCACGATGGTGAGCGGCGACTGCACGCCGTAGAACCAGGCGAGGAGCACGGGGAGCACCACCGCGCCGCTCAAGGAACCGGCCGAAACGTAGCCCGAACGCCAGAGCACCACGACGAACACCCCAAGCGCGATGACGAGCGGCACCGGCGAGAGCGCCGCGAAGATCCCCGCCGCCGTCGCGACCCCCTTGCCGCCCCCCCTCCACAGCAGGAAAACGGGCTTGGCGTGCCCAACGATGGCGGCGACGCCGAACGCGAGGGCCCACCACGTCGCTCGATCCGCGCCTAGCGTTTCGGGCGGCAGCACGAGGGCCGGCAGCAGCGCCGCCGGCAGCGCGCCCTTCAGCATGTCCACCGCGAAGACGACGGCGGCCACCCTGGCGCCGAGCGTCCGGTAGACGTTGGTGGCGCCGAGATTGCCCGAGCCCACGGTGCGCAGGTCAATGCCCTTCACGATCCGCCCCGCGATGTACGCGGACGGGATGGACCCCGCGGCGTACGCGATCACGAGCGCCACGCCGGCGTTCATTCGCGGGACCCTCCTCCGCTCTTCCGCTTGAAGGTCAGGCGCAGGGGGTTGCCCGTGAAACCCCACACTTCGCGGAAGCAGTTGTGCAGATAGCGCACGTAGTGCTCCTGCAGGAGGTCGGGGTTGTTGCCGAAGATGAGGATCGTGGGCGGCGCCGTCTCCACCTGCGTGCCGTAGTTCAGCTTGATCTCGAAGCCGGCCGCCTGCGGCGGCTGGCGGCGCCCGATGATGTCCTGCAGCGCGTCGTTCACCTGCGAGGTGCTGATGCGCTTGTGGCGCTCCGCGTTCACCTCGAGGATGAGGTCGAGCACCTTCGTGACGCGCTGGCCGGTGAGCGCCGACGTGAAGATGAACGGGACGTACTTGAGGAACGGCGCCTTCTCCCCCGCCTCCTTCTCGAACTTCGCCGACGTCTTGTCGTCCTTCTCCTTCAGGTCCCACTTGTTGACGATGACGATGAGCGCGCGCCCCTGCTCCCACGCCAGGTTTGCGATCTTGAGGTCCTGGTTGTGCAGCCCTTCCATCGCATCGATGACGAGCAGGCAGATGTCGGAGCGGTCGATCGCCCGGCGCGTCCGCAGCGACGAGTAGAACTCGATGCCGTCGTCCATCTTCGACTGCCGCCGCAGGCCGGCGGTGTCGACGAAGATGATGTCCTGGCCGTGGTACGTGAACGGCGTGTCGATGGAGTCGCGCGTCGTCCCGGCGACATCCGAGACGACCAGCCGGTCTTCCCCGAGCAGGCGGTTGATGAACGACGATTTGCCGGTGTTCGGGCGGCCCACCACGGCCACGCGCAGCGCCTCGGCATTCTCGTCACCGGTCGCGTCCGGAATGCGAGCCACGATCGCGTCGAGCAGGTCGCCCGAGTTCTTGCCGTTCGCCGCCGACACCGGGAACGGCTCGCCCGCGGCCAGCCGGTAGAACTCGAAGTAGTCGGTCTCGCGGGGGTCATCCACCTTGTTGGCGACGACCATGAACGGCTTGCCCGACTTTCGCAGCAACTCCACGACGCGCGCGTCGCTCGGGTGCACGCCCACCTGCGCATCGGCAACCATCAGCAGCAGGTCGGCTTCCTCGATGGCCTGCTGCACCTGACGGCGGATCTCGAGGTCCATCGGGAGGCTGGAGTCCTCCCGCAGGCCACCCGTGTCCACCAGCCAGAACTTGCGCCCGTTCCATTCGGCCAGCGCAAAATGGCGGTCGCGCGTGGTCCCCGCCTCCTCGCTGACGATGGCCTTCTCGTGGCCGATGATGCGATTGAACAGCTTCGACTTGCCCACATTGGGACGGCCGACGAATGCAACAACAGGGATGTTCACGCGAAATCTCCGGCGACGGTTGCCACCGGCTGGCCTTGCAGCTCGAGCACGTCGATAAAGTCGTAGGAAGGAAAGACCGGCATGGGGAGGCGATCGCGGAGTTCCGCGAACACCACGTCGTCCAGGAAGATGCCGTCTTCGTTGATGGTCTCGGCGGGAATCAGCGCGAAATCCACGCCATCGCCGTCAGCGAGGGCGCGCTCGATATCCGCGCCGACGAGCAGCCCGGCGGTGGTGACCGTCGGGCCAAACAGCGAGTTGGAGGAGGCGCGCAGCTCGAAGGTCGCGCCGGTCGCCTGCGTGAGCTTCTCGAGCAACGCCGGCATGTGCGGTGCCATCGACGCACCCGTCACGACGGCGATGCGCTTGCCGTCCAGCCACGGCAGCCGCTCCAGCCCGGACTCCAGGCGATGACGCAGCATGGTGAGCGATCCCACGCCGTTCTCGATCTGCGCAAAGTCGCCGTAGTGTTCGAAGGCGGGCAGGTCGCGCTCGGCGAGCAGGTACAGCTCGTCCGCGCCGTAAACCCACGGGAAGCCGCGCTCGCGCTCGGCTCGTTCCGCCCAGCGCGCCGTCACGTCCACCAGCGCCGACGCCGCGGCGCGATCCATGGAGCGCCCCGTGTACAGGTGCGAGAACTGCGTGAGCCCCACCGGCACGAGCGCCACCGAGAGACAGGCGTCGCCGTAGTCCCACAGGTCGCTCAGCGTCTGTTCGAGCACGTCGCCGTCGTTGAGCCCCGGGACCACGACCATCTGGCCGTGGAACTGGATGCCGCCCTCGACGAGCCGCCAGAGCTGTTCCTTGATGTCCGGCACGCGCGGGTTGTTCAGCAGCACCTTGCGGGCTTCCCACGGCGTCGCGTGCACCGACACGTACAAAGGCGAGAGGCGATACTCGATGATTCGCGCCTCGTCCTTTGCCTTCATGTTCGAGAGCGTGGCGAAGTTCCCGTAGGCGAACGACAGGCGGTAGTCGTCGTCGCGGATGTACAGGTTCTTGCGCAGCCCCTTGGGGAGCCCCTCGATGAAGCAGAACTCGCAGCGGTTGGCGCAGCGCCGCACGGACGGCGGCTCGAGCTCGACGCCGAGTGGCTCACCCTCCGGGCGCTCGATCTCGTAGACGACGCTGTCGCCGTCCGGCAGGACGGCCTCCACCTCGAGCGCATCCTCGGCGGTCAGGAACTCCCAGTCGAGGAAGTCAGACAGCTCGCGCCCGTTGACGGAGACCAGCTCCGTCCCGGGAACGATGCCCAGCTCCTCGGCAATGCTCTCTGGGTGTACCCGTGCGACACGAACCATGCGATCCTCGGAAGCCGACGGGGAAAGAGGGACTCCATCCCCCTTTCCCCGTCGTGACAGCGTCCTTCAGAACGCCTAAACTAAGTTAGCAGGCGAGAGGCCGGAAGTCAATCTCTGCTAATGACTTCCGTCGCTGGATCAGCGCACTGTGTACCGCCAGGCAACCGGCGCCGCCCCGGTCGCCTGACCGCTAAAGTCTTTGGCCGCCTTGGGCTGCACGCCCTCGGCCGAGACCGTGACCGCCCCCACCACGCCGCCGCTCTTGTCCACCAGTTCGAAAACGAGCGTATAGCTGGCCTCGGCGGCCCCCAAGTTCTCCACGGAGCCGGCGATCGTCGCCTTGCCGTCGCGACCGACGCTGAACTGGTTCACCACGACGCGAGCGGGCACCTTCCCTGCCTTCTCGATGTACGCGATGGTCGAGTCCTGGGCCACCTTCTTGGCCTTCGGGTCGGTGGCCTGCCTGCCCCGCTCCTGCCAGACGGCGCCGGCCAGCTTCAGCACGTCGGGATTCATGGGGTCGATGGCCCGCAGGCGCTCCACGGCCGGCGCCATCTTCTCGGGCTGCCGCAGGGCGAAATAGACGTTGGCGAGGTTGAACAGCGCGTCCCGGTAGTAGCCGTTCATCTCGAGGCCGGCTTCGTACAGCTTGGCGGCGTCCTCGAACTTCTTCCCGTTGGCGAGCACGACGCCCGCCTCGAAGAGCTGCAGCGCCGTGTACTTGGAGGGCGTAGCAAGCATGTCGGCATAGATGCCGGCCACCGCCACCGAGTCGCCCGCATCCTGCAGTGTGCGCGCGTAGGCCGCGCGCGCCGTCGAGGCGTTGGGGCCTTCCGGCGCGAGTTCCGCCGCCGACTTGAACAGCTCGGCCGCACGGCGAAGTCCCGCCGAGCGCGCCGCCCCCTCCAGCTTGTTCGCGTGCTCGCTCGTGAGGATGGCAAGATTGAAGCTGGCGGTCGCCCGCCCCGGGGCTGATGCCGCGTCAATTCCCATGCGCGCGATCGCCTTTTCCCAGCTGGCAATGGCGCCGGGCAAGTCACCCTTGGCCTGCGCCGAGTTGGCGAGCACCTGATACGCCGACCCCACCAGGTTCGAACGCGGATTGATGAGCAGCGCGTAGTTCGCGTACTCGATGGCCGGGTCGAACTGCTTGGCGTTGTAGTAGGCAATGGCCGTGTTCAGCACCTTGCTGAAGACGGCGTTGCGATAGCGCATCGTGCTGTCGGCGCAGGCGGGCCGCTCGCGCTCCACGGCACCCATCGCTTCATCGAGGGCCGTCGGGAGGAAGAACTCGCCCTCCGGGTTCTCACTGAAGCCCAAGTCGCCACGCTTGGCACGCAGCACGGGACGCGCCCCCTGATCCTGGAACCAGCGTACGAAGGCGCCGCCGAGCAGGAAGTTGCGCCCCGCCTCGTTCTTGATGCGCTCCGGATTGTCCGTCAGCACCTTGACGGCCTGCTGGAGGAGCTTGGCGCGGTCGCCGTCGTTCATCTGCTGGTCGTGCTTCTGGATGTAGAGCACGGCGCTCGTGAGCTGGAACGGCTTGCGCACTTCGATCTCGCAGGTGCCCTGCGCCGTCAGCGGCCCGGCCAGAGAGGCCGCGGCGAACGTCGCGAGGGCGGTGCGAACACCAATCATCGTGTGAGTCCTCGGTACGGGGCTGTCGCGTCGGCAGCCGACGCTGGGACTCTACCGTCGTTGTACACCGCCTACAGGGGCAGCGTTTCCGCCGCGCGCCGCGCCCGCTCGCCCACCTCGGGGGCAGGGCGGCCAAGGGTGCGCGCCGCCGCCTGCACGTCGTCCCATTCCGGCTTCACCCGCGTCGTACCGTCAGGGAGCGTGACCTCCTTGAGGCGGATCACCTGCCCTTCCACGGTGACGGTGATCTCACGGCGCGGCAGTGCCCGCCGGCTCACGAGCAAGCGGCGCACCCCGATGGAGGAACTCTCGGTCAGCAGCAGCGTCTCCAGTCGATCGGCGTCAGCGAGCGCGCAGAGCACCTCGACGCGCACGCCGGGCCGTCCCTTCTTCATCAGCGTCTGGACCAGCGTGACGTCGAGTGCGCCCGCGGCGCGCAGGGCGTCCGCCGCGCCGGCCACGAACTCGCCGCCGAGGTCGTCGATGTCCGCCGCCAACAGGGCGAGCGTCTCCGCCGAGGCCGCGCCCTCCGCATCGGCCAGGACGATGCGCAGCGCGTTGGCTCGCCCCGCGGGATCGCGCGAACCGGCGCCGTAACCCGTTGCGACCGGCGTATACGCGACGGGCGGCGCTCCCTTCGAGAGCACACGCACCAGCACCGCGCCGGTGGGCGTCGTCAACTCGCCGGCCCCCTCCGGGCCGGGTCGCACGGCGATACCCTCGAGCAGGCGAATCGTCGCCGGGGCCGGCACCGCCATCCGTCCATGCGCTGCGTCCACGAAACCGTCACCGAGCGTCACCGGCGTGTTGTAGACCGCATCGACGCCGAGCTTCTGAAGTCCCCACACTGCGCCAACCACGTCGAGGATGGCGTCCACCGCGCCGACCTCGTGCAGGTGCACCTTCTCGCGGGTCGTGCCGTGGATGGAGGCCTCGACGTCGGTAAGCTGCGTGAACGCCTCCATCGCCGCACGCTTCACGACGTCCGGCGCGGACGAGCCCTCGACGATGGCGGCGATGTGCTTCAGGTGGCGGCCATGCGGCTGCGGCGGAATGTCGAAGTCCACCTTGCGGCAGGCAATCTCGCCGCGCTTCACGTCGCTGATGCGTACGCTCACGCCCTCCAGCCCCAGCGCAGCCGGCAGGGCGCGCAGCCACTCAGGATCGAGGCCCAGGTCGAGCAGGGCGCCGAGCGTCATGTCGCCCGAGATGCCATGGGCGGGGTCGAGGATGGCAATGCGCATGCGCTAATATCGGTGCGTGACGATGGCGGCGGGAGGTGGATTGGGGATTGGGAGCTCGGATTTGGATTGCGATTGGGATAGCGATCTGGATGGCGATGGGGATGGGTGATCGCAATCGCCGATCCCAATCACAAACCCCCATCGCCAATCACGATCGGGAATCCCAATCCGAGCTCCCAATCCCAATTCGTCGGTTCTCAGAACCTGTAGCTAGCCCCCGATCCCGTATTGAACACCACGACCGTCGCATTCGGGTGCAGCCGGCCGGTCTTGACGAGCTGTGCCGTCGCGGCCAGCGCGCAGCCGCCTTCGGGCGCCGCATCGATGCCGCCGCGCGACGCAAGCGTGAACGTGCCTGCCCGGATGCCATCCTCATCCACGGCCTCGGCGTCGCCGTGGCTCTCGCGCAGTGTGCGCAGCGTCCAGCGATCGCCGAACGGCCCCGGCACGCGCAGCCCGCTCGCGTGCGTCACGGGATTCTCCCACGGCGTCGCCTTGTCCTCGCCGGCGTGGAACGCGCGCACCAGCGGCGCGCACCCCGACGCCTGCGCGATGATCATCCGCGGTTTCACGGTGTCATTCGGCAGCCATCCCCACTCGATCATCTCGCCGATCGCCTTCCAGATGCCGATGGTCCCCTCGCCGCCGCCAGTCGGATAGATGATCGCGTCGGGCAGGTCCCAGCCGAGCTGCTCGGCGACCTCGTAACCCATCGTCTTCATCCCTTCCACGCGATAGGGCTCGCGCACCGTGGCGACGTTGAAGTACCCGCTCTCCTTGCAGAACTGCATCGTCGCCTTGCCCGCGTCACCGATGTGGCCGTCCACGAGCTCGAGTTCCACGCCGTACGCGCGGATGCTGGAGAGGATGGGCGGCGGCGTCGTGCGCGGCGCATAGATGCGCGCCGGGACGCCACCGGCCGCCGCGTAGGCGGCGAGCGCGATGCCCGCGTTGCCCGCCGTCGGCACCGAAAGGCCTGGCAAGCCGAGCGCCTTGGCGCGCGTCACGGCCATCATCAAGCCGCGCGCCTTAAAGCTCGCGGTGGGGTTCTGCCCCTCGTCCTTCACCCAGAGCTTCCGCACACCGATCTCGCGCGCGAGTTCCGGCAACTCCAGCAGCGGCGTCGCGCCCTCTCCCAGGCTCACCGGGGCGTCGCCGGGCAGCATGGGAAGCGCCGCCGCGTAACGCCACAGCGACCACGCGCCGCTCACGGAGGCACGCGAAACAGCGGCATCGTAGCGGACGCTCAGCGGTTGCGCGCATTGGGGGCAGAGCGAGGCCAGCTTGTCACCCGGCGCGGAATAGCCGCAGCCGGTGCTGCAATGCAGAGTCCAGGACATGAGAAGCAGAAGGTAGATGGTTGAGGGTAGATGGTGGATCCGTACCACTCATCTACGCTCCCAAAACTACGGCGCGGCATCGGGGTCCGCTGGCGCGGCGGGCACCGTGCTCCCATCCGGCGTCGAGTACGCCGATGCCGCGGATTCCGGCGCCGCCGCGTGCGGCCGATCCGGCGCGGAGGCCTTCAGGGCGTCGAGCAACGCCGAGGCCGACTTCGCGGAGAATCCCTTGAGCGTCGCGATCTGCTCCACCGTCGCCGCACGCACGCCGTCCACGCTGCCAAAGGCGCGCAGCAGTTCGCGGCGCTTGGTGGGCCCGACGCCGGGAATCTCGAGCAGGGCCGACGTGATGGTCCGCATGGTGCGCCGCTTGCGGTTGTATCCCACGGCGGTGCGGTGCGCCTCGTCGCGCGCCTGCTGCAGCAACCGCAGGGCCGGTGACCGGCGTGACAGGTGCAGCGCCTCGGCGCGGCCAAAGACGAAGACCTCCTCCTCCCGCTTGGCCAGCGACACGAGCGGCAGCGCTCCGAGCGCGAGCGACTCGAGCGCCTCGTGCGCCGCTGAGAGCTGGCCCTTCCCTCCGTCGATCACGACGAGGTCCGGCAGCGGCTTCTCCTCGTCGATCCGGCGGCGGAAGTAGCGCTCCACCACCTCCCGCATCGACGCGAAGTCGTCCGGGCCGCCGGCCTCGTCCACCGACTTCACGCGCATCGTGCGATACTCGGAGCGCCGCGGCCGGCCGTTCTCGAACCAGACGACGGCGCCGACGTTGTCCTTCCCCTGCGCCGTGGAATTGTCAAAGCAGACGAGGGCGCGCGGGATCTTGGTCGTGCCGAGGGCACGCCCGAGTTCGTACACGGGGTCGCCGGCGCGCTCCTCGGTCTCGTCCTCGGCCAGCTTGAACTCCTCGAGCAGGTGCCGTGCGTTCTTCTCGGCGAGGTCGAGCAGCTCCCGCTTGAGCCCCCGCTGCGGAATCAGCAGTCGCGTCGGGCGCAGCGCCGGCTCGAGCACGTCCATGTCCTCGGGCGCAAACGGGAGCAGCACCTCCGCCGGCCGCTCGCTTGCCGCGCGATAGCTCGCCGCCAGGTACGCCGCGAGCACCGCCGCGTCGGACTCGCCTTCCGCCTGCTCGAGGAAGCGCTGGTCACGGGCGAGGAGCTTGCCGCTGCGCACCTTCAGGAGCGTCACGCAGGCATCGTCGCCGTCGCGGGCAAAGCCCACGACGTCGCGGTCGTGCCCACCGACGTCCACGATGATCGTCGGCTCCTCGAAGCGCTCCAGGTGCCGCAGGGCATCGCGCAGTTCCGCGGCGCGCTCGAAGTCGAGCGCCGCGGACGCCTCCTCCATGCGGTGCCGCACCCGCCGCATCACCTCGTCGGGCTTGCCGTCGAGGAAGGCCACGACCTCATCAATCATGCCGCGATAGTCGGCCAGTGACTGCGCGCCGATGCACGGCCCCTTGCAGCGCTTGATATGGAAGTCGAGGCAGGCGCGCTCCGGCATCTCGGCCGGCATGTTCCACCGGCAGGAGCGCACGGTGAAGACGCGCTTCACCACGTTGAGCGCGTGGCGCATCGCTCCGACGTCGGTGAACGGGCCGTAATAGCGGGCGCCGTCATCCAGCACGCGCCGGGTCACCAGCACGCGCGGGTACGGCTCCTGCACGGTGACCTTCACGTACGGGTACGTCTTGTCGTCGCGGAGCATCACGTTGAAACGCGGGTGATGCTCCTTGATGAGGTTGTGCTCGAGGATCAGCGCGTGTTCCTCGCTCGGAACCACGATCGTCTCGAGGTCCACCGCATGGTCCATCAGCACGCGCGTCTTCGACGTAAAGGCAACGTCCGACGCCACGTAGCTTCGCACGCGCTGTCGCAGGCGCTTGGCCTTGCCGACGTAGAGCACGGTGCCGTCCGCCGCCTTCCACAGGTACACGCCGGGCGTGTCGGGAAGGTGCGCGAGCTTCTGGCTGATGGCTTCGGGGACAGTGCGCATGGGGACTCGGCCTGAATCTAGCCGACGGTCAGCGTCCGCCCACGAGCTGCCTCACCCGCCCCGCCATTGCGGTCGCTTCCGGTATGCCCAGCGACGCCGTGACGCCCAGATAGGCGAGGCCGTACAGCGGGAGCGCCACGAAGCCGAGGATGAGCGGATGCTCGACGCCGAGGACGAGCTTGACGCCCCACGCCACGAGCGCGGCGCCCAGCGCCGCCGCCCACAGCTTGATCTGATACGGTCGGTCCACGCCCACGTCGCCGATGCGGGGCACCAGGGAACGCCGCAGCAGCAGGCACTCCACCCACGCGGCAAGCCCCGACGACGCGGTCAAGCCGGCCACGCCCCAGCGCGCGTCGATGCCCAACAGGCCGGGCAGGTGCAGCGCCACCAGCCAGCCAACGGCGAGGCCCAGCGCCACGCGCAGCAGGGCGAACTTGAGCGGCGTGCGCGTATTGCGCAGGGCATACCACGTGGAGGCGTACAATCGGCCCAGGGTGGCCGCGAGCAGCCCAACCGCGGAGCCCGCGAGCACGCCCCACATCCAGACCACGTCGTCGCGCCCGAACCGCCCCGACTGGTAGAGGGTGGCTCCCACGATGTCGCCGATGGCCAGGAAGGCCATCGACGACGGAATCACATAGAACGCGATGCGATGCAGCCCATCGGAAAGCCGGCGCCGCACTTCCTTCGCCACGTCGTCGCTCGTTCCCGCGACACCCGACATCGCCGGCAACTCGGCGGCAGACACCGACATGCCGAAGAGCGACACGGGGAGCATCGTGATCACCTGCGCGTAGGACAGCACGGCCACGGCCCCCGCCCCGACCAGCGACGCGAGCAGGTTGTCCACGTAGGCGCTGACCTGCACCACGCCGCGTCCGACGGCGACGGGCGCGAACTGCGTGAGCACCACGCGCACATGCGCGTTCGCGGTGCCAAGGCCGGCACGCAGGCGCCGCTCCGCGCGCAGCACCGTGGGCAGCTGCACCACAAGCTGCGCCGCGCTCCCCAGCCCCGACGCCCACGCCAGCAGCACCACGAGCCGTCCCTGCCCAGCCGAGTTGCCGAGCGACGGACCGAACCAGAGGAGCGCGCCGATCATCACGACATTCATGGCCACCGGCGACACGTACGGCAGGAAGAAGCGCCGATGCGAATTCAGCACGCCGAGCGCCCACGCCGAGAGCACCAGCAGGCCGACGCCGGGGAACATCACCTGCACCAGGCGGATTGTGAGTTCGCGCTTCTCTCCCGAGAAGCCCGGCGCGATGAGCACGACGAGGTACGGCGTCAGCACAATGCCAACCAGCACCAGCACGGTGGTGGTCAGCGCCAGCAGCGTGCCCACGGCGCCGGCGACGCGCCCGGCCTCGGCCTCGTCGCCGTCGGCGACCAGTCGGCTGTACGTGGGAATGAACGACGCCGACAGCACGCCCTCTCCGAAAAGATTCTGCAGGACGTTGGGAATGCGGAGCGCGGCGTTGAACGCGTCACCCGCATCGCTGGTGCCGAGGAAATGGCCGAGCAGGCGGTTGCGGACGAGCCCGAAGAGGCGGCTCAGCAGGATGCCGGCGGCGACCAGGGCCGCGCCGCCGCCCGTGCGCCGTGGCGACGGCGCCGGCGACGCGTTCACGCGCCGCCGAGCAGCTGGGCGGCGTGCGTCGCCGCGCCCGCGCGCAGCAGGTCCATCAGTTCTTCCCCGTGCCGCGCGACGAGCGGCAGCGGATTGAGGACGCGCTCCTGTCGCTGGCCTTCCGGCATCAGCGCCGCCCGCACGCTGCCGAGGTCGCGCACCGCCGCCGTCTCCGCCTTCAGTGCCGCCGTGCGGTACCGCCGCTCCAGGCGGTCGATGCGGAACTTGAGCTGGTGCCGCGCCCCCTCGACGGTCGAGGCGTGGACCATGGCCGCCCCCTCCGCGGAATCGCGCAACGCATTGAGCCGCGCATCCACGTCGTGGCGCAGCGCCTCGAGCGTGTCACGCAGGAACGGCGGCATGGCCCGGTCGCCAACACGCCGCTCCGCCTGATGGGGTGGCTTGATGTCGTCGAACGTCATGCCGAGCCGGCCCAGCATCCGGTCGATGACCGGCTCCACGATCGTCGCCGACCAGCGCGGCAGGACCAGCGGCACGGGCAGGCTCAGCGCCTCCGCCACCGCGCCGACCTGTGCGAAGTACGCGACCTCGCCCGGCCCGCCGAAGTAGCCGATCGTCGGCAGAATGGCCCGCTCCACCACCGGGCGCAGCAGCACGTTTGCGGAGAGCACCAGTTGCGGCTGGACGGCCACGTCACCCGCCTGCGCGATCGGGATCCGCTCCTTGATGCCGTTGGACGAGACGCGGAAGACGAGCGACAGCTTGGGGACCCGGGCGACCTGTGCGCGGAAGCCGGCGCGCTCGATGGCGACGCTGCGCAGCGAGACCGCCTCGTCCACGACCGGCGCGCGGCGCAGCGCCTCCACCAGCGTGGGACGCGCCGCCTCGCGCACGGCGGGATGCCAGGCGTCGAGCACGGCGATCCCCATCGGCTCGAACAGCGCGCGAAGCAGCTCCACGTACGCGCTGCCCACCGTCGCGTCGGCGCGATAGGCGCGACGCGCGTGCTCCAGCAATTCGAGGTGAGGGGCGGAGCCTGCCGCCGCGCTCAGATCGTCGAACTGCGGCCGGACATCGCCCAGCGGCTGCGCCGCCATGACCTGTCCGTCGAAACCCAGCCGTTCGATGCGCAACCGGCGCACTTCGTCGTCGAAGGCCACGGCGGTCCAGCTCGCCTCGGCGAAGTCGGCGTCATCCGTGGCGGCCCAGAAGACCGGCGCGGCCGGGATGCCGGTGGCCTGCTCGATCTTGTCGGCGAGCGCCCGCGCGCTGAGCGCCTTGAGCCACGTATAGCCCGGCCCGCCGAACAGTCCCGGCTGCTGGCCCGTGGTGATGACGACCCCGCGGCCCTGCGCGACGGCCTCGAGGCGCCGCGCGGCGGCGCCGCTCGCATTGAATGCAGGCGCTAGCGCGGCGAACCAATCGGGGTTGGCCTGCGAGCGCACGTGCTCGGCGTGCTCGCGCCACGCGGCCGCCCCCTTGGGACGCGGCGTGTACCAGCCGGACGGCGTGCGGCCCTCGACGGCAGCGCGGGCCAACGGCCCGCCGCCAATGGGCTCCGCGACGACTCGCGGGGGCGTCAACTCCGCCTCCCGTGCCCGTGACCGCGCCAGTGCCTACACCAACAGTCCATGCGCTCGCTGCCTCCAGAGGTACGTCGCTCGCGTCCAGCACGCCGAGTCATAAGCTAACCGCTGGACAGGGGACGGCGGAATGCGCCCGAGGTCACTTGTGGTGGGGATGGCGAAAGCCGCCTGCCCTCACTTGTGGTAGGGCTCCCGCCGCACGATGGTCCCCGCCCGGTAGAGCTGCTCGGCGAGCACCAGGCGCGCCAACTCGTGCGGCAGCGTCCACGGCGCAAGTTCCAGGCGCACCGCCGCGCGCGCCAGCAGCGCCGGCGACAGGCCGAACGCCCCGCCGATCACGAAAGCCACATCGCGCCCCCCTTCGCGCTGCCCCTGGAGCCAGCCGGAGAACACCGCCGAGTCCATCCGCCGGCCGCCGGGGTCGCAGCAGACGGTCACGGCGCCCGCCGGGATCTTGGCGGCCAGTCGCTCCCCTTCCCGGTCACGCACGAGGTCTGGGCTGGCCGACTTGGCCGGTTCTTCTCGCACCTCGACGCGCTCCAGCGGCCAGTAGCGCGCCGCCCGCTCCTCGTACTCGGCGATCGCAGCGGCCAGCGACGCGTTGCGCGGCTTGCCGACGGCGATGAGGAAGACCTTCACGGCCGGTGGCGGACGCTAGGCGTAGATGCCGCGCAGCTTGTGCACCGTCGCGACGCGACTGATCGCCAGCATGTACGACGCCGTGCGCATGTTCACCCTGTGCAGTTTCGAGAGCTTGAGGACTTCGGCGAACGAGTTGACCATGATCTCCGTCAGGCGTTCGTTGACCAGCTGCTCGCTCCAGTAGTAGCCGCTGCGGTTCTGCACCCACTCGAAGTACGACACGGTGACGCCGCCGGCGTTGGCGAGGATGTCCGGAATCACGAACACGCCCTTGTCGTCGAGGATGGCATCGGCGCCGGCCGACGTCGGGCCGTTGGCCCCCTCGCACACGATCTTGGCCTTGATGTTCGCGGCGTTCTTGGTCGTGATCACGTTTTCGAGCGCCGCCGGGAGCAGCACGTCGCATTCCAGCTCGAGGATCTGCTCGTTCGCGATCGGTTCGCCGCCGCCGAAGCCCTCCAGCGTCTGGTGCTCGGCCACGTGCGCAATGGCGTGCTTCACGTCGATCCCCTTCTTGTTGTACCAGCCCCCCGTGCGGTCGCTGATCGCGATGACCTTGCATCCCTCGGCCTGCAGCAGCTCAGCGGCGATGGAGCCGACGTTGCCGAAGCCCTGGACGACGACGGTCCGTCCCTTCACCGGCAGGCCGAGATGGGCCAGCGCCTCGCGCGTGGCGATCATGCACCCCCGCCCCGTCGCCTCGCGACGGCCCAGCGAGCCGCCCATCGCCACTGGCTTGCCCGTGGTGACGGCGTTGACCGTGTGCCCGACATGCATGGAGTACGTGTCCATCAACCACGCCATGACGCGCTCGTTCGTGTTGACGTCCGGCGCAGGGACGTCGGAGTCGGGACCGAGCGTGGCGATGATGCCCGCCGTGTAGCGGCGCGTCACGCGTTCCAGTTCGCCAATGCTCATCTTCAGCGGATCGCAGATCACGCCGCCCTTGGAGCCGCCGAACGGGATGTTCACGACGGCGCATTTCCACGTCATCCACGCCGCCAGCGCCTTCACCTCGTCGAGCGTGACGTTCTGGTCGAAGCGAATGCCGCCCTTCGCCGGGCCGCGCGACGTGTTGTAGATGCAGCGGATGCCGGTGAACACCTCGACCTCGCCGCTGTCCATCATCACCGGAATGGAGACGATGATCGTCTTCTCCGGATTGCGCAGCACCTTGTACAGGCCGGGCTCGAGGTCGAGCAGGTCCGCGGCGCGGTCGAAGCGGGCCATCATCGCCTCGAACGGGTTCTCCTCGTGGAGAAAGCGGTCTTTGTCCGGGTGGACGATCGTATTGGTAGGGAGCAGCAGATCAGCCATGGAGGAAGCTCTCCGGGCCAGCCGACGCCGGCGTGGGTGAAGCCGCGGCAGCCGTCGTCAGGCGACCGAGCACGTCCTCGATGATCGACGTGCCGACCTCGACGACAACCGATTGTGAAAGATACCATAGCCGCGGAGCGGACGCGGGCCACCGCGGCCCCAGCTTCACGGCATCCTTGAGCGTACAAACCACGCGATCCACCGTGGCCGCGCGGGTCACCAGTTCCTGCACGTCGTGCGCGGTATAGGCGTGATGGTCGCCGAAACTCGCGCCCTGCACCTGTGCCCCGGTCGCACGCAGCTGCGCGAGGAACGCATCCGGCGCACCGATGCCGGAGACCGCGAGCACGCGCTGCCCGCGCAGGGTCGTGGTGGATTCGCTCGCCCCGCCCGTCCAGGCACAGAGCTGTGCGGGCGCGAGGTGCACCACTACGAGCGGCACGCCGCCCGACGCCTGCGTCAGTTGCCGCGCCACCTCGGCGGCCTGCGCGGACGACGCCGCCTTGCGCGTCACGATGACCAGGGTCGCGCGCCTCAGCGCCGTCAGCGGCTCCCGGAACGGCCCGGCGGGCAGCAGGCGCACGGGGAGCGTGCTCCAGAGGTCGGCGCTCACCACCACCACGTCGGCATCGCGCGGCATCTGCCGATGCTGGAACCCGTCGTCCAGCACCAGCGCCGTTGCGCCCTGCGTGATGGCCTGCGCCGCGGCGCGGCGCCGGTCCGCATCGGCGAAGACCGGCACGTCCGGATTCAGGGCCGCATGCACGAGCGCCTCGTCGTCGCCGTAGCCGCGGAGCAGCAGGGCCGGCGCGCGGCCGCGTGCGCGCAGTTGCGCCGCGAACCAGGCGGCAACCGGCGTCTTGCCCGTCCCCCCGACCGTGAGGTTCCCAATGGACACTGTCGGCACCTGCGTGCGCCCCGCCCCACCGGCACGCCGCGCGCCGTCCACGAGGACCGCCGCACCGTAGATCCACTCGAACGGTGTGAGCACCGCCCGCGCGAGGAGCGCGTCGAAGCCCTCGCCGTACCAGACGACCCGCGCCAGGGCCTCACGCACGGGCCATCGCCTCCGTGGCGTCCATCGCCGCCACAAACCGCTCCACCTCGCCCGCCGCGAGCAGGTCTCCGTCGAACCGCGGCGTGAATGGCTCGCCGATGGTCACGCAGACGCGCGCGAACGGCTTCGGAATGGCATACCGGTCCCAGCTGCGCAGGCGCCACGCCCGCTCCGCGTGCATCGACATCGGGACGATCACCGTGCCGGCGCGCTGCGCCGCGACGAAGAGCCCGGCCTGCGGCACGCGCGCCGGGCCGCGCGGCCCGTCAGGCGTGAACGCGACCGACCGCCCCGCGCGCAGCGCCGCGACCATCGTCATGAGGCCGCGCACGCCGCCGCGCGAGCTCGACCCACGCGCCGGCGGCGCATAGCCAAGCCGTTCCAGGATACGCGCGATGATCTCGCCGTCGCCGTGTTCGCTGGCGAGCGCCATGATGCCGCGGTTCCGCTGCGTCCAGATGGGGGCGAGCATCAGGCCGTGCCAGACCGCCACCACGACCGGGCGGCGCACCCCGTTCACGGTGGGCCAGTTCGATTCGCCGCGCAGGTCGATGCGCCACGTGCGCGCAAGCAGCTGCACCGCCACATACCCGGCGCGCGAAGTCCAGCGCACCTTGCGCTCGCGCTTCGCCGCCTTCGCGTCGCGCGGGGCGTCAGCCGGCGCCGCACTGGCGCTCATCGCGCGCCGTCCGCCGCGTGCATCGCGGCCGCCATCTCCGCCACGCGCCGCGCCGCACCGGGCGCGCCGAGGAGGCGCCGCACGTCGGCCATCCCGTCGAGCATGCGCGTGCGGGCGGGACTGGCGGCGTCGAACAGCGGATCGAGCGCGTCGGCCACCGCCTGCGTCGTAAACGCGTCCTGCACGAACTCGGGGGCCACTTCACGTCCGGCGACCACGTTGAGGAGCCCGATGTGCGGAATGTTCACGAGGCGCTTGGCAATCTCGTAGGTGATGCGGCTCGTCTTGTACACCACGGCGCACGGACAGCCCGCCACCGCTGCCTCGAGCGTCGTCGTCCCGCTCTTGCAGAGCGCCACGTCCGCCGCGCGCAGCACGTCGAACGACTGGGCGCGCACCATTGGGAACGGCACGCGCGACGCATCGAGCTGGATCGTCGGCGCAACGCTCACCACGACCTCGAGTCCCGGCCGCCGCCGCTGCAGCGCGCGCGCGACCGCCTCGAACGCGTGCAGGTGGCGCTCGATCTCCTGCGCCCGGCTGCCGGGAAAGAGCGCGAGCACTTCGCGGTCCACCGGCAGTCCGAGCCGGCGCCTCGCCTCGGCGCGGTCGGGAAGCTCCTGGGCGCGGTCGAGCAGCGGGTGTCCCACGAAGGTCGTATTGATGCCCGCCTTCGCGAGCAGGGCCTCCTCGAATGGCAGGATCACGGCGGCCATGCTGATGACTTCCGCCATCATCTTCAGCCGGCCGGGCTTCCACGCCCACACCTGCGGCGTGATGTAGTACAACACGGGGACGCCGGCGTCGTGCGCCGCGCGCGCCACGCGCAGGTTGAAGCCGGGATAGTCGATGAGGATGATCAGCCCCACGCGCCCGCTGCGCAGGTGCGCCTTCACCTCGCGGAGGAGCCGCAGGTGCGCCGGCAGGTGCTTGAGCACCTCGACGAAGCCGACGACGCCCTCGGCGCGCTCGAAGAGCTGCACGCCGGCGGCCGCCATGCGGTCCCCGCCCATGCCGACGAGGGGCACCTCCGGCCGCAAGGCGCGCAACCGCTCGGCGACGCCGGCGCCGTGCAGGTCGCCCGACGCCTCGCCGGCGATGATCAGGATCTCACGCACCGGGGCCGCGCGCCGCGTTCATCACCGAGCGCGACCGCTCGATGTCCGTCACGATCTGCAGTGCGACGGCCAGCGCATCGCGCCCGTCGTCGCCCGTCACCGGCACCGGCGCCTCACCCCGCACCGCCGCCACGAACGACTCCAGCTCCAGCTTGAGCGCATCGCCCTCCGGCGCTTCCAGCGGAATGCGCTCCACGAAGGCCGTCACGTCGGGCTGCGCCTGCCGCGCCAGCACCGCCATGTCCACGTCCCCGCGCAGGCGGAAGAGCTCGCCGTTGCCGGCCGCGAGGTCCAGCGTCATGTAGCCGTTGCGCTGGAACAGGCGCAGCTTGCGCGACCGGTCGCGCGAGATGCGGCTGGCCGTGATGTTCGCAATGCCGCCGTTGGCGAACGCCACGCGCGCGTTGGCCATGTCGAGGCTGGGCGTGAGCACGCCGACGCCCGTCGCCGAAACCTGCGCCACCTTCGCCTTCGTCAACGTCAGCACGAGGTCGATGTCGTGAATCATCAGGTCGAGCACCACCGCCACGTCCGCGCCGCGCGGATTGAACGGCGCCAGGCGCTCGCTCTCGATGAAGAGCGGCGTCTCGACAAACGGCCACGCCGCGCGAATGGCGCGGTTGAAGCGCTCGATGTGCCCGATCTGCACCAGCGCGCCCTTCGCCTTCGCCAGCGCGAGCAGGGCGTCCGCCTCGTCCAGCGTCGTCGTGATCGGCTTCTCGATCAGCACGTGCTTGCCGCGCTCGAGCGCCGCCCTGGCCACGGCAAAGTGCGCCGGCGTGGGTACGACAATGGAGACGGCGTCCACGTCGTCGAGCAGCGCGTCGAGCGACGTGGCAGCGGCGACGCCCAGCTCCTCGCCCACCGTGGCGGCGCGCGCCGCGTCGGTCTCGTAGAACCCGCGCACGACGGCACCGTCCAGCGTGCGCAGGTGCCGCAGGTGGTGGTAGCCCAGTGCGCCCGTCCCGATGACGCCCACCCGCAGCGGCGCGCTCATATCACGACGCCCCGCTGGCTGTCTTCCACGAAGTCCACGAACGCCTGCACCTCCGGGCCCATCGCAAGTTCCTTGCGGGCCAGCTCGAGCGCCTGCGCGATGTTGAGCTCGCTGCGGAAGAACATGCGATACGCCTTCTTCAGCTCGAGGATCGTCTCCGGCGAGAAGCCGTTGCGCTGGAGCCCGATGCTGTTGAGGCCGTACAGCTTGATCGGGTTCCCCACCGCCTTCACGTACGGCGGCACGTCCTTGTTCACGCGCGCCATGCCGCCAATGAAGCAGTAGCGGCCGATCTTCCCGAACTGGTGGATCGCGCACAGCCCCGAGATGATCGCCTTGTCCTCGATCGTCACGTGCCCGGCGAGCTGCGTCCCATTGGAGATGATCACGCCGTTGCCCACATGGCAGTCGTGCGCGAGGTGCACGTACGTCATGAGGAAGCAGTCGCTGCCGACCGTCGTCCGGAACGACTGCGACGTGCCGCGGTTGATGGTCGAGTACTCGCGGATCGTGGTGCGGTCGCCCACCTCCACCCACGTCTCCTCGCCCTTGAACTTGAGGTCCTGCGGCAGCCCGCCGAGCACGGAGCCGACGCCGATCTTCACTTCAGTGCCCAGCCGGACGTTCTCCTCGAGGATCGCGCGCGTGCTGATCACGCACCCGTCACCCACCGTGCAGCGCGGGCCGATGATCACGCCGGGGCCAATGGTCACATTGTCGCCAATGCGCGCATCCGCGTCGATCACGGCGGACGTATGAATTCGGTTGCTCATCTATCCCTCACCATGGCGGCCATTTCCGCCTCACAGACGACTTCGCCATCGACCTGCGCGGTTCCCTTCATGCGGCAGATCTTGCCGCGTACCTGCACCATCTCGAGCTCGAAGCGCAGCTGGTCGCCCGGACGTACCGGCTTGCGGAACTTCACGTTGTCCAGCGACATGAAGTAGACGACCTTCGAGTCCGGGTCTTCCACCGTGCCCATGAGCAGCATCCCGCCCACCTGCGCCATCGCCTCGACGATGAGCACGCCGGGCATGATCGGGTGGCCCGGGAAGTGCCCCTGGAAGAAGGGCTCGTTGATGGTGACGTTCTTGATGCCGACGATGCGCCGCTCTTCCAGTTCGAGGACGCGGTCCACGAGCAGGAACGGGTACCGGTGCGGCAGCACCTTCATGATGTCTTCAATCCCGAGCACGTATCCCTCCTCCCGCCGGTCGTGCGCCAGCAGCGCGCGCACCAGCAAGACCGTTCCGCGATGGCTGGGCTTGGTCGCCGTGATGCGCGCCTGCACCCGCTTGCCGGCCAACGCCAGATCTCCCACGAAATCCATCGCCTTGTGCCGGACGAATTCGTCCGGCCACCGCAGCGTATTGCCCACCACGCCCCGTTCGTCGAGGGCGATCACGTTGTCCGTGGTCGCCCCCTGGATCAGTCCCTTCGCGCGCAGCGCCTCCACTTCCCGCAGGAACCCGAAGGTGCGCGCCCCCGAAAGCTCGCGATGGAACGTCTCGGGCGTCACCACCCACGTCCCCTGCTGACCCCCCACGAGCGGGTGCGGAAAGTCGATGCGCACGTCCAGGGTGAGCCCGACGGCGGGGTGCGCCTCGTATACGGACTCGCCGTCCACGATGCGCACGGGTCCGGAGAGTCGAAGGTACTCCACCGTGCCGCCGTGCTCCACCACGCCGGCCTCACGCAGCGCCTCGGCAAATGGGCGCGAGCTGCCGTCGAGAATGGGCGGTTCCGGCGAGTCCATCGCGATGAGCACGTCATCGATGCCGCTCCCGGCCACCGCGGCCAGCACATGCTCCACCGTGTGGAGCGCCGCCTCGCCGGTGCCGAGCTGGGTGCGGCGTTCCGCGAGTTCGGCCGTCGCAACATGCGCTGCGGTCTCCGGCGTCCCCGGCAGGTCCACGCGACGGAACCGGATGCCGCTGCCCGGAGCCGCGGGCTCGAAGGAGAGCCGGCACGGCCTGCCGAGGTGCAGTCCCACGCCGGACACCGCCGCGGCGCGCGCGATCGTCCGGCGTCCGCTCACGGCGTGTCCCGCTCCAGCAGCTGCTCGAGGCGCTTCATCATCCCGGCGAGCTTGAGCAGCGCGGCGCTCGCGCGCAGCGACTCGCGGTGCGGGCGGGCCGGATAGCCCGACCACGACTCGCCGGCAGGAACGTTGCTGATCACACCGCCCTGCGCGCCGATCTTCGCGCCGGCGCCGATGGTCAGGTGCCCGCTCACGCCCACCTGCCCCGCGAGCACCACGCCGTCCTCGAGCCGCGAGCTGCCGCTCACGCCGCACTGCGCGACGAGCAGGCAGAGCCGCCCCACGCGCGCGTTGTGCCCGATGTGCACGAGGTTGTCGATCTTCGTCCCCGCGCCGACCACCGTGTCGTCCACGCTGCCGCGGTCGATGCACGAGTTCGCGCCGATCTCGACGTCGTCGCCGATGATCGCGCGCCCGACATGCGGGATCTTCTCGTGCACGAAGCGCCCATCCACCGTGTGCGACACGTAGCCGAAGCCGTCGCTGCCGATGGCGGCGCCGGAGTGCACGATCACCCGGTGCCCGATCTCGCTCTGCGGATACACCACCGCATGCGCATGGAACTGACAGTCATCGCCCACCACTGCGAGCGCGCCGATCACGGCGTGCGGGCCGACCCAGGTGCGGTCGCCGATGCGCGCACCGTCCTCGATCACCGCCCCGGGGCCGATGCAGACGTCGCGCCCCAGCACCGCCCCGCGGCCCACGTGCGCCGACGGATCGATGCCCGGGGTTCGCACCACCGGACGGTAGAAGCGGGGCACGAGCGCCAGCATCGATTCATACGGCTTGGCGACCACGATGCGCGCCCGCGGCGTGCCGGGCGTCGCCTCGAGTTCAGGGGACACCAGCACGACGCCGGCGCGCGTGGAGGCGAGCACCGGCGCGTACTGAAGCTTCGCGAGAAAGCTGAGCTCGTCCGGCCCGGCGCGGTCAAGCGGCGCGAACGCCGACACCCGCACCGACGGATCGCCGACAAGCCGGCCGCCCGTCGCCTCGGCGAGCTGGGCGGCGGTCAGGCTCTGGACGCTGACGTCCTGCGTCATGCGGCGATCGGGGGTGGGGGTGCCGCTGCCGTCAGCTGACCGGCGGGACCTTCGGCTTCGCGGCGCCGGCCGGGGCCGACACCGGGCCCGCCGGCGCGGCGGCCGGCGGCTTCGTGGCCGCCGGAGCGGCCGGACGCGCCGCCGCCGGAGCCGCCACCTGCGGAACCGGCATGGAGCGGATCTTCACCAGCACCTTGTCCGTGATGTTGAGGTTCTTGTCGATGGCCACGATCGGGTTGCCCTGGCTCCCGACGTCGAGGATGAGGGTCAGCCCCTCCTCCTTCCGCACGTCTTCGAGCGCCACCTTGATCTGCTCGATGATGGGCTGCAGGAGCTGCGCCTGGCGCTGCTGCGCCTGGAGGTCGAGCGCCTGCGTGCGCGTCTGGTATTCCTGCTCGCGCTCGCCGATGCTCCGCTGGCGCGTCTCGCGTGCCGCCGGGCTCAGCCCCGCCTCGGCCTTCTGGTAGGCCGTGATCATCGCCTGCAGCGAGTCCTGCATGCGGGTGACCTGGTCCTGCAGCGCCTGCGCTTCCTTCTTCCACTGGGCATCGGCGTCGGTGCGCCCCGGCGCCTTGTCGAGCAGCTCGCGCGTGTCGACGTAGGCGACCTTCACGGCGGTGCCCTGCGCGGCGGCGAGCACGGGCAGGAACAGGAGAGGAACGATGGCGCCAATCAGCGCGCGAACACGAACGGGCATTGCAGACTCCAGGTGTTAGAAGAACTGGCCGAGGCGGAAGTGCAGCTGGAACTTCGGATCGGGCCGCCCGAATGCATCGGTGCGGTCGAACCCGTAGGCCCAATCGAGACCAAGCGGCCCGAGCGGCGTCACGACCGAGGCGCCGATGCCGGCGCCGCGGAACAGGCGCGACGGGTCAATCTCGCGGGGATGGGCCCACATATTCCCCGCGTCGTAAAACACGTTGATGTACAGCTGCTGGCTCACCCGCAGGCCCACTTCGGCCGTCGAGGTGAAGAAGGCGTTGCCGAAGGAATTGCGCTGCGCGTTGTACGTCCCCGTCGAGCCCGAGAAGCCGGTGGGCGTGATCGAGAACTCCGGGTAACCGCGCAGCATCTCGCCGAACTGCACGCCGCCGAGCGAGAATGACTGGGAGTAGAAGAACGCCCCCGGGTCGCCGAAGACGGCGCCCGCCTTGGCCGTCAGCCCGACCGTGAACTTCAGCGGGTTGCTGCCCGGCTTGGCGCCGCCGATCTGCCCGAGCAGCGCGTGCGAGCGCATCTCCGTGTAGTAGCGCTGGAACGTGGACGTGCCGCCCAGCAGGCCGCCGTTGAAGTCGGCCTTGATGGTCTGCATGCTCCCCTGCGTCGCGAACGGCATGTCCACGCGCGTGTCGCGCGTCAGCGACAGCCCCAGGTTGCTGCGGAAGCACCGCGTGCAGTCCATGGAGTTGGTGACGGTGCCGAGCAGGCCGTCGCTGCCGAATTTCACCGCCTCCGCGCCGTACGACACGAAAATGCGCGAGAATCGCGAGTTCGGGAGCGGGAAGCCCATCTGCAGGCTGGCGCCCGTCCGGATGGACCGGCCGAGGTCGGCGATGCGGTAGCGCGCCTGCGAGTTGTACGCCGTCACCGTGCCCGACAGCCGGCTCTTGCGGATGGCCGGGTCGGTGTAGCTCAGGTTGAAGTCGTTGATGTAGCGGCCGTACTGCCACTGCATCGACCCGCGCTTGCAGTTGCCCCAGAGGTTGGGCTGCTCCAGGCCGATGAAGCCGCCGACGCCCGTGCCCTGCCCCATCGACGCGCCGAAGTTGATGTTGCCGGTGCGCTTCTCCTTCACGCGGAAGATCACGTCCACGTCGCCGGCCTCGTTGGCCTGCTTCGTGTCGGGCGGCGGAATGGGCGTCTCGAAGAAGCCCATGTTGCCGAGGCTCTGGTACGAGCGGATGAGCCGGTCCTGGTTGAATACGTCGCCCGGAATCACGAACAGCTGCTCCCGGATGCACGCCTCGTTCGTGTAGTCGTTGCCGAGAATGTCCACGCGGTTGATGATCGCCGGCTGGTTCTCGGTGATCTCCCAGCGCAGGTTCACCCGCGGCACCGAATCGGGGCCGAGCCCCGCCGGCTCCGCCACAGGGCGGATCTGCGCGTAGATGTAGCCGTCGTTCGAGTAGAGCGTCCGCACCTTCTGCGTCGCGTCATCCCATTGCGTGCGGTCAAACAGGTTGGACGCCGCCTTCTTGCGTCGGACCAGCGCCGCCACGCGCTGCGGCAGCGTCGGGGCGCCGCTCGTGAACGGGAAGTACCGCTGCACGTCCTCGGTGGAGAAGTGCTTGTTACCGTCCACCGCGAAGGTGCCCACGTTGTACCGGCGGCCTTCGTTCACCGTCAGCTCGATGAGCCCCTTGCCGCGCTCCCGGTCGATGAGGAGCGTGTCGCGCAGGAACTGGAAGTCCACGAAACCCTGCTTCGCGAACAGCTCCGGGATGCGCTCGCCCAGGTCGCCGGCGTACTTGTCCTCGTCGAAGGCGCCCTTGCGCCACCACCAGAAGCCCTCGGGGCGCGTCTTCATCGACTTGACGATCGCCTTGGTGGGCACCTCGGAGTTGCCGAGCACCTTCACGCCGGAGACGGCGAGGCGGCGCCCCTCGTCCACGCGGAAGAGAAGCTTGATCTTGTTGTCGACCGTCGTCGTCTCGGGCTTGATCTGCGCCAGGTAGAAGCCGCTCGCCTGGTACACGGAGTCGATGCGGGTGATGGCCAGCGCCACCTGCGCCGGGTCCACCGGGCGCCCAATCAGCAGGTCCACCTTGTCGCGGACCGTGCGCAGCGAGACCACCTCGGGTCCCACGACGTCCACGTCGAGGAGCACCGGGCGCTCGACCACCGTGATCAGGAGCGTCGCCTGCTGCGCGTCCGCGGATAGGACGCACGACAGGCGGACATCGTCGAACTGTCCCCCCTCGAACACCTTGCGGATGGCGCGCTGGAGGGTCGGGTAGTTCAGCGCCTCTTTGGCGCGCAGTCCGGCATCCGACAGGATGGTCGACGTCGGGACACGCTTGTTGCCGCTGACGGCAATCGTGTCCGGCGTCTGGCACCGTCCATCATCGGGCTGTTGCGCGCCCAGCGGGGCGACACCCGCCAGGGCGACCAGCGCCAAGACGGTAAGGGTCGGTCGAAGCATAAGCAGGGAAATATACATAAGAGGCCGGGTGGATTGCAGTTGCAACCCGCCCGGCCCCGTCAGGTTCCTTCCTACGCCTTGGGGGTGCTGGCGGGGACCCGGAACTCCAGGCGCGCACCGTCGGCACTGACGTCCACCTCGATCTCATCCCCGCGGGCGAACTCCGCCAGCAGGATCTTCTCCGACAGGGGATCCTCGATGTAGCGCTGGATCGCCCGCTTCAGCGGCCGGGCGCCGTAGGCCTCGTCGTAGCCGTGCCCCACCAGGAAGTCGAGGGCCGCGTCCGAGAGCCGCATCACCAGCTCCTCCTCCGCCAGGCGCTTGTGCACGTCGCGCATGAGAATGGTCACGATCTGCGCGATGTGCTCCTTCTGCAGCGGGTGGAACACGATGGTGTCATCCAACCGGTTCAGGAACTCGGGGTTGAAGGTGTGCTGCAGCTCCTCGCGCACCTTCTCGGCCATTTTCTCGAATCGCGCCGCCGTTCCGCTGCTCTCGGAGCCGAAACCGACCGTGCGGCTCTTGGTGATGTCCTTGGCCCCGACGTTCGACGTCATGATCACCACGGTGTTCTTGAAGTCGATCACCCGACCGTAGTTGTCGGTCAGGTGGCCCTCATCGAGCACCTGGAGCAGGATGTTGAACACGTCGGGGTGCGCCTTCTCGATCTCGTCGAGCAGGACGACGCTGTACGGCTTGCGCCGCACGGCCTTGGTGAGCGCCCCGGAATCCTCGTAGCCCACGTAGCCCGGGGGCGCGCCGATCAGGCGCGACACCGAGAACTTCTCCATGTACTCCGACATGTCCACGCGGATGAGCGCGGAGACGTCGGCAAACAGGAACTTGGCCAGCGCGCGGGCGAGCTCGGTCTTGCCGACGCCCGTCGGCCCGCAGAAGATGAACGACCCGATGGGGCGCTTGGGGTCCTTGAGCCCGGCGCGGCTGCGGCGGATGGACCGGGCGATCGCCTTGATCGCGTCCTCCTGCGCCACCACGCTCTCGTGCAGCTCCTCCTCCATGCGCAGCAGGCGCGCCGTCTCCGCCTCCTGCAGGCGCGTCACCGGGATCCCCGTCCAGCGGCTCACGATGAAGGCGATCTCCTCCTCGCCCAGCACAGGGCGGAACGACTGCCGGCGCTGCTCCCACGCCTCCTGCCGCGTGCGGATCTCGCCCTGCAGCTCGCGCTCGCTGTCCCGCAGCGACGCCGCGCGCTCGAAGTTCTGGTCGCGCACCGCCGCGTCCTTTTCCGTGTTCACCGCCTCGAGCTTCCCCTTGAGCTCCGCCACCTCCGGCGGCGGCACCTGTGCCGCAAGGCGCGCCCGCGCGCCGGCCTCGTCGATGACGTCGATCGCCTTGTCGGGGAGGAACCGGTCGGTGATGTAGCGCTCGCTCAGCTTGGCCGCCGACACGAGCGTGTCGTCGGGGATCGTCACGCGATGGTGGTCCTCGTAGCGCTTCCGCAGCCCCTTGAGGATGTCCACCGTCTCGTCAATCGAGGGCGGCTCCACCACCACGGTCTGGAAGCGGCGCTCGAGCGCCCCGTCCTTCTCGATGTACTTGCGGTACTCGTTCAGCGTCGAGGCGCCCACGCACTGCAGCTCGCCGCGCGCCAGCGCCGGCTTGAGCATGTTGCTCGCGTCGATCGCCCCCTCGGCCGCACCGGCGCCGACCAGCGTGTGCAGCTCGTCGATGAACAGGATGATCTGCTTGTTCAGCGCGATCTCGTTCATCACCGCCTTGAGCCGCTCCTCGAACTGGCCGCGATACTTGGTGCCCGCGATCACCGCCGCCATGTCGAGCGACAGCACGCGATGCTCGCGCAGCGAATCCGGGCTCGTCCCGTTGGCGATCATCTGGGCCAGCCCCTCGACGATGGCCGTCTTGCCCACGCCCGGCTCGCCGATCAGTACGGGGTTGTTCTTCTTGCGACGCGTCAGCACCTCCATGACGCGCTCGATCTCCTTGAACCGACCGATCGTCGGGTCGAGCTGCCCCTCGGCGGCCAGCGTCGTCAGGTCGCGGCAGAAGTGGTCGAGCGCCGGCGTCTTGGACTTCTTCTCGCCCTTGCCGCCCGGCGTGCCCGGGGCGGGCGTCGGCGCGCCCGGCGCTGGCGCGCCGCCCCCCTGCGCCGACTCGGTCCCGCCGAGCAGGCGCAGCGTCTCCGCGCGCGCCGCTTCGAGCGAGACGTTGGCGTCGGCAAGCACCTGCGCCGCGATGCCCTTTTCCTCGCGCAGCAGCCCGAGCAGGAGGTGCTCGGTGCCGACGTACGAGTGCCCCAGCTCGCGGGCCTCGCCCATGGCGAGCTCGAGCACCTTCTTGGCGCGCGACGTGTACGGCAGGTCGGGGCCGGTGGCCTGCGCCGCCTTCCCCTTCTTCACCGTCTCCTCGATCTTCTGCTGGATTTCCTCGAGCTCGACGTTGAGGTGCTGCAGCACGGCGGCCGCCACCCCCTCGCCCTCGCGGATCAGTCCGAGCAGGATGTGCTCCGTGCCGACGTACTCGTGATGGAGGCGTGCCGCCTCTTCCCGAGCCATGGCCAGCACCTTTCGCACCCGTTCGGTGAAGTTGTAGCCGTTCATCGTCTCCCCGGTCGTCGCCGGCGAGGCCGCTACGCCTCGCCCGCCTCCACGGCCAGCACCCCGCGCACGTAGCGCGCGCGGGCGAGATTGGCCTCGATCTCCGTCAGCGGACGCCCCTCCGCCAGCGAGAGGTGCGCCGCCTGGCTGAACACCAGCAGCTTGTTCAGCGTGTATACACTCAAGCCACCAATCAGGTACATACCGACGGCCAACCGGACGCCGCTCAGCAGGTTCATGGCCTCGTCAGCGCCCAGGCTCCGGGCATACCGCAAGGTTCCGTACGCCCGCCACAGCTTGTCCTCGATAATATAACCGGCATCCCGGCTCAGGACACGGCGCGCCTCCGACTCCCGCGAGATCACGTGCGCCACGACCCGCGCCAGGTGGTCGCAGAGTTCGTCCTCGGTGCGCCCCAGGGTGGTCTGGTTGGAAATCTGGAAGAAGTTGCCGACCACCTCGCTCCCCTCACCGTACAGCCCCCGGTAGGTCAGCCCCATCTGCTGAAGCCCGGTGAGCACCTTCCCGATCTCCTGGGTCAGCACCAGCCCCGGCAGGTGGACCAACACCGATGCGCGAAGTCCCGTTCCCACGTTGGTGGGGCACGACGTCAGGAAGCCGAATTCGTGGTGGTAGGCCAGCGGCAGTCGCTCGCCCAGCTCGCGCTCCAGCTGGGCGGCCCGTTCCCACGCCCCGGCGATATCGAAGCCGGAGCGGAAGACCTGGAGACGCAGGTGATCCTCCTCGTTCACCATCAGCGCCGCCTCATCGCCCACCAGCACCGCCGACCCGCTGCGCGCCGTCGGCGCGTCCAGCTCGGCCAGCTCCCGGCTCACCAGGTGACGTTCGTGCAGGAGGTGGCGCTCGCCGGTCGTCAGCTCGTCCACCCGCAGCAGGATGGCGCGCGACAGCAACGCCGTGTCGGCAGCCGCCTCGCGGACCTGGTGCAGGACGCGCAGCCGTTCGGCGTCCCCCGCCCGCGGACTGAACGGAAACCCGGAGAGGTTGCGCGCCAGGCGCACGCGCGACGACAGCACGATGTCGGCATGCGGCCCCGACGCCGTGATCCACGGCATCCCGCCGTCCGGCAGGAGCGACAGGTCGAGCGTCATTCGAGCGCCCGGATCTGGTCGCGCAGCGTCGCCGCGAGCTCGAACTCCTCCGCTGCCACGGCCTGCTGAAGGCGCTCGCGCAGCTGCTCAAGCGCCGTCTCCTCGCTGCTGACCGCCGGGGCCTCGTACTCGTGGCCCCGATGCCGCGCCGCGCCGTGCACGCGCCGCAGCAGCTCGCGCAGCGCGCCCTCGAACGCCGTGTAGCACTGTGCGCATCCCAGCCGCCCCGAGGCGCGGAAATCGCGCAGCGACGTCTGGCAGTAGGCGCATCGCACCTGGTCGCCCGCCGACGGGGACGCCTGCTGCTGCACCGCGTGCAGGAAGTCGCCGAGCGGATGCTTGGGCATCGCGACGGTCGTCTCGATGCCCTTGGCCGCCGCGCACTTCTCGCACAGGTGCAGCTGCGTCACCTCCGACTCGACGATCTGCGTGAGGTGCACCACCGCGTCGCGCTCACGGCACTGGTCGCACAACATCAGACCAGCCCCTCGCCGCCGTTGGCGTGCAGGGTGCCGTCCTCGAGCAGGAGGATGCGCTGCGCGCGCGACGCCAGCGACCGGTTGTGCGTCACGACCACCAGCCCCACCCCCATCTCGGCGGCCAGCGACGCGAACAGGTCGTGCAGCGATTCCGCGTTTACGTGGTCCAGGTTGCCCGACGGCTCGTCGGCGAGCACCCGCGGCGGCGCGGCGGCGAGCGCGCGCGCCACCGCCGTGCGCTGTTGCTCGCCCCCCGACAGCTCACCCGGCCGATGCGTCATGCGCCCCGCAAGCCCGACGCGTTCGAGCAGCATCTGTGCGCGTGCCCGCGCCTCGCGGGACGACTTGCCTCCAATGCGAAGCGGCATCATCACGTTTTCGAGCGCGGTGAACTCCTTCAGCAGGTGGTGGAACTGGAAGACGAATCCCACCGAGCGGTTGCGCAGGGCGGCGAGCTCCACGTCGGCCACCTGGCTCACCGCCGTGCCGTCGAGCGCGACGTCACCGCCGGTGGGGCGCTCCAGCGCGCCCAGCACCTGCAGCAGCGTGCTCTTCCCCGCACCGCTGGCACCCACCACGGCCACCATTTCACCGCGCGCCACCTGCAGGTCCACGCCGTCAAGCACGACGATCTGGCCGCCGTCACCGCCCGTGAAGACCTTCCGGACGCCGCGTGCCTCGAGGATCGGGGTCATTCGTCGCGGATTGCCTCGATCGGGTAGAGGCGGGACGCCTGACGCGCCGGATAGAGCGTGGCGAGGGCAGCCACGGCGAATCCGAGCAGCGCCATCAGCGCGGTGTCGCCGAGTTCGAGCCGCACCGGCAGGTGATCGATGAAGTACACCGTCGGGTCGAGCGTGATGAGCCGGTAGCGGTCCACGAGCAGCCCCAGCGCGCCGCCAAGCACCGTGCCGGCGAGCGTACCGACACAGCCGATCACCGTGCCCTGAATCAGGAAGATCCGGCGGATGGACGCCTCGGTGGCGCCCATCGCCTTGAGGATGCCGATCTCCCGCGTCTTGTCGCGCACCACCATCGTGAGCGTGCTCACGATGTTGAAGGCCGCCACGAGGATGATGAGCAGGAGGATCACGCCCATCCCGAGCTTCTCCAGCTTGAGCGCGCGGAAGAGCGAACTGTTCTGCTCCTGCCAATCCACCGTGTGGAACGGAAACCCGAGGTCGGTGCTCACGCGCTCCGCAACGAGGGGGGCCGCCCACCGGTCGGCCGTCGCCACCTCGAGCCCGGTCACGGCGCTGTCGAGGCCGGCGAACTCCTGCGCCACCTGCAGGTCGACGAAGACGTAGGCGTTGTCGTACTCGTACATCCCCGTCTCGAAGACGCCCGTCACCTCGAACTCCGCAACGCGCGGGATGAGCATGCCCAGCACGGCGTCCGGCTTGAGCCCCGCCGCCGTGATCATCGTGAGGCGCGTCCCCGGCTTGCCCGGATACGCCGAGAGCCGCTCCGCCAGCAGTTTCCCCACGACCGCGCCGCGTCGCTTGCCGTCGGAGCTGTTGAATGAGAAATCGCCCATGATGGCGTGACTGCGGATGCTCGTCACGTGGCGTGCCGAGGAATCCGTGGGCTCGATGCCCGAGATGGAGACGCTCTCGGTATAGTCGCTGCGGGCCTTGGCGAGCGCCTGGGTGAGCACGAACGGCGCGACGGCGACGACGCCGTCCACCTTGGCCACCTTGGCCTGCACCGCGCGCCACCCGTTGATCTTCAGGTCGTCGCCGAAGACGAGCACGCGGAAGTCGGGGCTTCCAACGAGGATCTTCTCGCGCAGGTCGGTCTGCAGTCCGTTCATCACGCCGATGATCAGGATCAGCGCGCTCACGCCCACCACGATCCCGCCGATGGCGATGAGCGAGATGAACGACAGCCACCGCGTGCGCCCGCGCGAGCGGAGGTAGCGCCAGGCGATTTCCAGCTCAAGTCGGTTTACCATCGCCCCTCCGCTATAAACCCCTTCCCCTTCCCCTGCACCACACCCTGCTCCCTGTTCCCTGCACCACACCCTGCACCCTTCCCCTTCCCCTACTCTGGCCTCATCGTCGGAAACAGAATCACATCCCGAATATGTGCCGTGCCGGTGAGGTACATGAACAGCCGGTCCATCCCCACGCCCACGCCCCCCATCGGTGGCATGCCGTACTCCATGGCGCGCAGGTAGTCCTCGTCCACGCCCGAAGCCTCCTCGTCGCCCGCCGCCTTCAGCGTGGCCTGCGCCTCGAAGCGCTGCCGCTGGTCGATGGGATCGTTGAGCTCGGAGAAGGCGTTGGCCATCTCCTTCCCCTTGGCGAACATCTCGAACCGCTCCGTCAGTTCCGGATTCCCGCGCTTCGGCTTCGCCAGCGGCGACAGTTCCTTGGGATAGTCCACCACGAAGGTGGGCCGGTCGATCTTGCTCTCCACGTGATGCTGGAACAGTTCGTCCATCAGCTTGGGCCGCGACAGCGACGCGATGCCGTGCACGCCCGCGTGCTCGGCCGCTTTGCGGAGCTCGGCGTCGGTCAGCTTCGTCACGTCGGGGACGCGCAGCGCCTGCGACAGCGACGGCAGCCACTCCAGGCGCGGGAACGGGCCCTCCAGCACGGCCGGGTCGAACGCCGGCGCCTCGGAGGCCAGTCCCGCCGCCGTCAGCGAGTCGCGCACGGCGGTGGCCGCCGCGATCATCAGGGCCTCGACGCGCTGCATCATCACGGTGTAATCGGCGTACGCCTCGTAGAACTCGAGCATCGTGAATTCCGGATTGTGCGTCCGGTCGGTGCCCTCGTTGCGGAAGTCGTGCCCGATCTCGTACACGCGGTCGAAGCCGCCCACCACGAGCCGCTTGAGATACAGCTCGTCGGCGATGCGCAGGTACAGCGGCATGTCAAGCGCGTTGTGGTGCGTCACGAACGGCTTCGCCGCGGCGCCACCATACAGCGGCTGCAGCACCGGCGTCTCCACCTCGAGGTAGCCGAGGCCGTCCATGAAGGCGCGCACCGCGCTCGTCATGCGCGACCGCGCCGCGAAGAGCGCGCGCACCTCGGGATGCACGGCGAGGTCGGCATACCGCTGGCGCGACCGCTGCTCGCCGTCGGCAAACGCCGAATGCCGCACCACCGCGCCGTCCACCACTTCTTCCTTGCCGAACGGGAGCGGGCGCAGCGACTTCGCCAGCAGCTCGACGTGCTCCACGTGCACCGTCACCTCGCCGGTGCGCGTGCGGAAGAGCGGACCGCGCACGCCGATGATGTCGCCGAGGTCGAGCAGTTCGCACAGCGCCCACAGCGCCTCGCCCACCACGTCCTTCTTGAAGTAGAGCTGCACGCGCCCCGAGGGATCGCCCAGGTGCGCGAAGGTCGACTTGCCGTGGGCGCGCCACGCGACGACGCGTCCGGCCAGCTGCACCACCGGCCCCTCGGCCGCCTCACCCAGCAGCGCCGGGCAGGCCGCCGCCAGGTGCTGGCGGTCAAAGCCGTAGCCGAACGGCGCCACGTTCAGCGCCTGCAGCGCGGCCAGCTTCTCGCGCCGCGCCTGCAGCACGTAGTTCAGTTCGTCGCTCATCGATCCGCTCCCGCGTTGCCCGCCACCTTGAGGTAGGCCTCGATGAACGGGTCGATGGCGCCGTCCATCACCTTCTGCACGTCCGTGATCTTCAGTTCGGTGCGATGGTCGTTGACCATCGTGTACGGCTGGAAGACGTAGCTGCGGATCTGGCTGCCGAACGTGACGTCCGCCTTGTTCGCGTCGAGCTTGGCCTTCACCGCCGCCTGCTTGTCGAGCTCCATCTGGTACAGCTTGTTCTTGAGCTGCTTCATCGCCTGCGCCTTGTTCTTCCCCTGGCTGCGCTCCTGCTGGCACGCCACCACGATGCCCGACGGGATGTGCGTCAGCCGCACCGCCGAGCTCGTCTTGTTCACGTGCTGGCCGCCGGCGCCGCTCGCGCGGAAGACGTCCATCTTGATGTCCTCTTCGCGCACTTCGATGTTGATCTCCGTGTCCACCACCGGATAGACGAAGATCGACGCGAAGCTCGTGTGCCGCCGCGCCTGCGAGTCGAACGGCGAGATGCGCACGAGCCGGTGCACCCCCGCCTCGGGGCGCAGGAAGCCGTAGGCGTAGCTCCCCTTGATCTCGAGCACGGCACCCTTGATGCCCGCTTCCTCGCCCTCGCTCAGGTCGAGGATCTCCACTGCGTAGCCGCGGCGCTCGGCCCAGCGCGTGTACATGCGCATGAGCATCTGCGCCCAATCCTGCGCCTCGGTGCCGCCGGCACCGGCGCTGATCTCGACCTGCGCGTCGCGGAAGTCGTCGCGCCCCTGCAGCAGCGACCGCAGCTTGAACGCCTCGACTTCCTCGACGAGCGCCGCCGTCTCGCGATCCACCTCGGCGATCATCTCCGCGTCCGGCTCGCTGGCGAGCATCTCGTCGAGCTCGAGCGCCGACTGCACGCGCCCCCACAGCTTGTCGAACGGGTCCACCCACGCCTTCAGCAGCTTCATGTCCTGCACCGCGGCCTGGGCGCGCTCGGGCGCGTCCCAGAACCCCGGGGCAGTCATCTCCGTCTCGAGTGCCGCGAGCCGAGCCCGCTTGCCCTCGAGGTCAAAGGAACCTCCGCAGCTCGGTGAGTCGTGACTCATCCAGACGCAGGGTCCTGCTGCGATCGCTTTCTGCCATGCTGTGGGGGAGCGTAGTGAGGGAGTGACCAGAGGGTGCCGATCTGTGAAAGCTAATCGGCTAGCAGACAAACAACAGAGAGACCACAGAGAGAAAACAGAGAGACAACAGAGTCCCCACCCTCGGGAGTACTGTTGTCTCTCTGTTGTTTCTCTGTTGTCTCTCTGTTGTCTCTCTTAGAAGATTTTCTTGCCACCCGCCAAGATGTCGTTCAGTGCTTCCTGGAAGTGGTTCGTGCTCTCGGCGAACTCCTTGCCGATCTGGTCGCAGAACTCCTCGTAGCTCTTCTTGATCTCCTCGCGGAAAATCTCCTTGAGCGTCCCGTTGGCCAGTCCCTCCTCACGCTTCTGGGGCAGGTAGGCCACCATGTCCGACACCAGCGCCCGCGCGAGGCGCTTGGCCTTCTGGTTCGGATCGTTGTTGAGGAACGGGTTGATGACGCGCCGCGTCCCGCTCGGCGTGCCGGCTGGCACCCCTGCGGCGGGTGTCGCGGGCGCGGGCACCGTCGCGATGGGCTGCGTCTTCCCCGGATCCAGCGCGGGCGCAGCCGGTGCAGCGGGAGCCGCCGCGGACGAGGCGGGCGCGGGCGGCGTCGCCATCGGCGGCATCATCCGCGGCTGCGTCGTGCGGGGCGTCGGCGGCAGTCCAGCGGGCGGCATTCCCGCCGGCGGCACCGGCGGCGATGGCATCATCGGCGAGGCCGCCCCGGGGCGCGTCGGCGCTCCGGGGGGCATCGGTGGCATGAAGCCGGGGCGTCCGGGTGCGGCCGACGGCGGCGGCGCCGGCGGTGGCGCGGCCGGAGGCGTCCCCATCAGGGGCGTGACCATTGTGGGTCGGAGCCCCGGCGCGCCCGCACTGCCCGCAGGCGGCACGGGGGGCGTCGGACGGCTCCATGCGGGCGCGGCCGGCGCGGGCGCCACACGCGGCACGGGCGCGGCGGGAGACGGCGCGACGGGCCCAGGGGCCGGCATCGCCGACAGGATCGGCGTCGGGGCGGCAGAACGCGTGGGCGTGAACGGGCCCGGTGCCCCCGGACGCGGCGGCGGCGGCGTGGCGCCGCCCGGCATCGGTGGCGGCAGCGGCGGCATGGTGGGACGCGGAATCGCCGTCACCGGCGGTGGCGCGGGTGCCTCAAACGCGGGCCCCGGAGCCGGGGCGGGTGTTGCGGACTCAGGCGTGAACGAGGGGCGTGCCGCGGGACCGGACACCCGGGGCGCCGCGGGCGGCTCCGGCACCGGCGCCATCGGCCGAACGGCGGTGGGCGGCATCGCGGTGCGCGCCGTGTCGGGCGCCGCCGCGGTCGCCGCCGGCGGCGCAATGGTGATCACGCCCCCGCACACCGAACATCGCGCGCGCACTCCGACCGTCGGCACCTTGGACGGGTCCACGCGGAAGACTGAGCGGCATTCAGGACACGAGACGTTCACTTCTCCTCCAACACGCTCGCCGCATTGTGCACCGAGGCACGCGGCTCGTCATCATCCGTGGCGACGTCGCCACGACGGTCGATCGTGAACACGGAGCCCGGCAGGCTCTTGGCATAGCTCTTCATTTCGGTGGCCAGCTCGCTCACCTGCGACGGGTGCGTGAAGTGGCGCCGCTCGTTCGTCACGACCCCGATGGACACCGTCATCAACGGCACCTTGTGCAGCTGGCCGCGCCGGTCCTTTCCAAAGTAATAGCCGGCGCGCCGGTCCTGCTCGGAGTACTGGTACGGCACGATCGCGTCGAAGACGGAGACGATCTCGCTGCAGACCTCCTGCACCGCCTCCACCGGGATGACGAACAGGAAGTCGTCGCCGCCGATGTGCCCCACGAAGCCGCGCTCCGCCACCGTTCCCTTCACGACATCGTGCAGGATCTTCGACAGGATGCGGATCACGCGATCGCCGTCGTAGTAGCTGTACCGGTCGTTGTATTCCTTGAAGTGGTCGAGGTCGGCGTAGCAGGCCGCGAAGAGATGCTCCCCCTCGAGGCGCCGGGCAATCTCCGTCTCGATCTCGATGCCGCCGGGAAGGCGCGTGCTCGGATGCACGTACGTGTCGCGATCCGAGCGGCGCAGCAGCGCCGCGACGCGCAGCGACACCTCCGCGACGTCCGTTCCCTCGCGAATCACCTCGTCGGCCAGCACGTCGAAGGCGGCGGCGAACGACGTGGCGTCGTTGCGCACGAGCACCAGCGCGGGCACGATGCCCGTGAACGAATCGGCCTTGAGCCGCTGGCATCCCTTGAGCCCCGCCACGGGGTGGGTGCGCGCATCGATGATCGCAAGACGCGGCCGCGACCGCAGCGCGGCCGACATCAACTCGTCGGCCGTCGCCACCGTCGCCGTCGGCAGACGATGCTGCTCAAGCCACGCACGGATGGACTCCGGCACGGCCTGCCCGTCTGGCGCAAAGACAACCGCCGTCGTGTGCGACACGCGCTCCGCTCAACTCCTCTCGGGAAATCGTAACGTACCCGCTGGTGCTGGGTGTGTCAAACACAAGCGAGAACACGACTTGCACAAGCCCTCACAATTGCGTCAACTCCGTGTCCGCTCAGGGGATCGGCAGCGACCCGCGCACGGCGAATCCGCGACCACTCCCCCCCTCCAGCCCCTCGACGCGCAGCGTGATCACCGCGTCCACCGCCGCCAGCAGGTGGTTGGCCAGCGCAATGCCCAGCGCGGCGCGCGCTTCGCGCCCCGACATGTTACTCCGGCGGATGGTCCGGATATACAGGTCCTGCTCGAGTTGCGCGTTCCGCCACGACCACCGGTACTCGGGGCGCACGGCGCGGTCGAGGTAGAAGTTCATGGCCCGGCGAAACTCGGCGCTCCCTGCGGGCGGCGCCGCGTTGGGATCCACCCAAAATGTCGTGCGCGCCTGCAGCCAGATGAACCCGTTGAAGGTGCTCTCGTCCAGATCCGGATCCACCTCGCCCCCCGGGAGCCGGTCGAAGACCCCGCTCTCCAGGTACTTCTCCATGTTCTCGTAGTACTCCCATGTCCCCACCCGATGCGCCGGCCCCCACAACGATCGCGCGACATCACGCGCCAGCGCCCGGTATCGGTTCCGCTGCCGCCGTGACTCGGTGCGCTGGTTGGCGAACTCGAGCATCGACCACGCTTCGAGGGCCAGGTAGGCGACGAACCGATCCTGCGCCAGCAGCGCCTGCCCTGCCCCGGGGAGTATCAGCGACGCCACCGGCGCCCACCGCCGCCGTTCCGCGTCGCCCAACGGTGCGCCGCCGCGGCGCGGTGCGCCCGCACCCAGCCATTCGCTCGCACCCGCACGTGTCCCGTCGGGCAGCGGCGCAGGTCGCTCGGTCTCCGCGTGCAGGAGCACGCGCACCGCGCCCGCCCGCGCCAGCGACTCCCGCTGCGCGCGCGCCGGCAACGCGCACGCCGCCAGCGCGGCGAGCAGCATCCCCGATCGCAGCGCGGCGAACCGCATCACCACTCCACCCGCAGCGTCAGGAAGGTCGGCGGCTGGCCCGCATCGGACGAGAACCCGCCGAAGACCCGCGCAAAATCGATGCGCAGCGCCCCGCGCACGAATCCGAGGCCGATGGCGGGGCCCGTGGCCTCGCCCGTCCCCGATGCGTAGCCGGCGCGCAGGAAAAGCTGCTTTTGCAGCCCGAGTTCCGCGCCAAGGCGCACCGCGGGATCATCCAGCGACGTGCGGTTCACGAGCTCCGCCGACCAATGCAGCTCCGCGCCGGGGAGCGCCTTCGCCACGGCGGGCACGCGCGCGCCCACGCCCACTTGCACGCGCGTCGGCAGCGGGTCGGATTGCGCCTCGTCATTGACCTGCAGCTTGAGCCCCAGGTGGCGCAGCGTCAGCCCCGCCGCCAGGCTGTCGGCGCGCACCGACTGGTATTGCACGCCGGCGTCAAGTCCGCTCGTGGACGCATTAAAGGTCGCCACCGACCCGCACGGCCCGGTGCAGTCCAGGCGCGACTGCGCCCGCTTGTAGGTCACGCCGGCGCGGAACGCGGTGCCCAGCGTCGCGGCGTAGGTCGCCGCCAGCACCACCGAGCGCGGCAGCAGTTCGCCCACCGTGCCGTCCACGTCGGTGAGTTCCTGCGCGCCGTAGTCGTAGAGCTGCGCGCCGAAGCCCAGCACCCCCGCCTTGCCCGCCGGATAGACCAGCGCGAGCACCGTGCCGTTGGCGACGACGGTGCGCGAGTAGTGCAGGGCCGCCTCGCGGCGCGTGGCGCGCGCGATCCCGGCCGGGTTCCCCCACAGCGATTCGGTGCCCCACTCCGCCGTCGCCGTCGCCTGCCCGCTCCCCACCGTGCGGGCGCCCACGGGCACGAGCAGGAACAGCGCGCCCTCGGTGGAGAGCCCACCCTGCGCATGCAACGGCCCCGCGGCGGCCAGCATGGCCAGCACCGCGCCCACGGCCACGTGCCGCGCGGCGCTCAGCGCGCCGCGCCGGCTAGAGCGGCGACGCCTCATCGACGAGCATCACGGGAATGTCGTCGCGCACCGGATAGCGCAGCTTGCACGCCGGGCAGTCCAGCGCCTGCTCCGCTTCGCGGTGCGTCAATGCCCCCTTGCACTTGGGGCAGACCAGGATCGCCAGGAGTTGTGGTGAAATCGTCATTTCTTGTCGTCGGGTGGCAGCGTGTATCCGAGTCGCGCGAGCGCCGCCGGATTCCGCCGCCAGTTGGGAAGCACCTTCACGTGCAGGTCGAGGTACACCGCGCCGCCCACGAGCGTTTCAATCCGCTTGCGAGCCGACGTGCCAATGGTCTTGATGCGCTGCCCGCCGCTGCCGATCAGGATGCGCTTCTGGCTGTCGCGCTCGACATGCAGGACCGCACGAATGTACACCGGCGTGGTCGTCTCCCGGAACTCCTCGATCTCGCAGGCCACGGCGTGCGGCACTTCCTCGTCGAGCTGCTCGAGCGCCGCCTCGCGCACCGCTTCGCGCGCGAAGAAGCGCAGGTGCTGCGTCGACAGGTCGTCCGCCGGGTACAGGAACGGGCTCTCCGGCAGGTGCGCCGCGATCTTTTCCAGCAGGCGCGGCACGCCGTCACCCGTGCGCGCCGAGATGATCACGGCGTCGGGGTGCGCCGCCACCAGCGCACGGCGCGCCGACGCCTTCATCAGGTCGCTCTTGTTGAGGACCAGCAGCACCGG
This sequence comes from Gemmatimonadota bacterium, assembly GCA_016218305.1. GTDB lineage: Bacteria > Gemmatimonadota > Gemmatimonadetes > Gemmatimonadales > Gemmatimonadaceae > PNKL01. The sequence continues at coordinate 44,511 of JACREJ010000021.1, forward strand.
CGCCTTGGGCGACGCATCGAGCCCCGCCACCTCGGCGAGCGGCGCCACCGCGTCGGTCATCGCGTCCAGCAGGTGCACGATCACGTCGGCCTCACGCAGCGCGGCGAGCGCGGCGCCGCGCATCGCGCGATGCAGGTGATGCTTCGGCTCGAGCAGGCCCGGCGTGTCGAGGATCACCATCTGCACGTCGCCTTCCGTGCGCAGGCCCACGATGCGGTCGCGCGTGGACTGCGCCTTCGGGCTCGTGATCGCCAGGTACTGGCCGACCAGCCGGTTGAGCAGCGTGCTCTTGCCGGCATTCGGCTTTCCTGCGACGGTGACGATTCCGGCTCGGGTCATCTCTGATGGACGATTGGAGAGGGCTCTCGGGAACGACGGTCGTGCGCCTCACGCCCCTCCCTGAAACGTAGCGGGCGGCGCGACCTCTCGTCGCGCCGCCCACCTGCCCTGTCCGGCCTCGCTGCCGCTACCGCTGGTCGTGCGGCACCACCACGGCGCAGGACGTCGTGGCCGCGTTGCCCACACCATCGAGGGCCCGGTACGTCAGCGTGTAGATGCGGTCGCGCAGCGTGCCGTTGCGCTCGGCGCGGAACTGTCCCGCTACGTCCGCCGTGCCGATCGTCCAGCCGACCATGTCCGCGCTCGTCGAGCCGTCGCCCACGCTGTTCAGCGGCTCATTGCTCGTCACCGACACCAGCTGCCACCCCGTGACGCCGCTCGCGTCGGTACCGTTCAGCGTCACCTTGATGTCCCACAGCTTGTGATTCACGGGCCACAGCATGGCCGGTGTCGCCTTGCACGAGAGCGTCGGCGGCGTCGTGTCTCCCACATGGGTGAACTGCGCGCCGACGGTCGCCGCACCCGTGAGAGGCACCGTGCACGCACCGGTGCCGGTGCAGGCGCCGGTCCAGCCCGAGAAGACCGACCCGGCCGCCGCCGTCGCCGTCAGCGTCACGGCGGTTCCAATCGGGAAGCTCGCGGTGCACGTCGTGCCGCAGTTGATGCCCGCCGGCGACGAGGTGATGGTCCCCATTCCGGTGCCCGCGCTCGCGACCGCCAGCGGGACGAGTTGCCTGTTGAACTGCGCGCTCACCGTGAGTGCGCTGTTCACCGTGACAGTACAGGTGAGCCCGGAGCATCCCGGCACGCTCCATCCCGCAAAAGCGGAGCTGCCATCCGCAACGGCCGTAAACGTCACCGACGTCCCTGGCGCGAAGGCCAGGCAATTGGCGCCGCACGGCGTGCCGGCGGGACTGCTCGTGATGGTGCCGCCGCCGGTGCCGGCGCTGACGATCGAGACCGGCCACGCCACACGGGCGAAGTTCGCCACCACGCTGCGCGAGGGCTGCAGCATGCGCACCGCGCAGGTTCCCATCCCCGCGCATTCGCCGCCCCACCCACTGAAAGCGAAGTACGGATCCGGTGTCGCCGTCAGCACCACCTGGCTTCCCGTCGCAAACAGCGCCTGGCACGTCGCCCCGCAGTCGATGCCGGCCGGGGTGGACGTAATCCGCCCCCCCGGCGACGGGATGGCAATGGTCAGCGCCGTCGGCGGCGGCGGCGGCGCCTGGGCCGCGATCCACCCCGACCCCACGTTGTACTCGAGCAGGGGCACGCCGCCGTCGCAGCAGTTCTCGAAGCCCACCACCGTGATGGTGTGCGTGCCTGCCGCCAGCGGCGTGGTGGCGAAGAGGAACGGTCCGCCCGCTCCTCCGCCCCAGTTGGTGGCGATCTCCGCCCCGTCCAGCAGCATCGCACCGCCCGCCGACATGTCACCGCTGAAGCGGAACTGCACCGTCATCGCGCCCGGCGCGTGCATCACCGTCACGTAGCGCGACGCGAGGCTCCCGTTGGCGCTCGGCTCCGACGCGGCGAACAGCGCGGCGTTCCGGACGAAGGACGTCACCGGCACCGGTGCATTGGTGTAACCGACGCGGTCGGCCGGCAGCGTGTTGAAGTACGCGTTCGCGCCGACACCCGTCTGCGTGAAGGTCCCGCCGCTCCAGAAGCGCGTTTCGATGCTCATGGCCTGCACCGAGGGCAACGCGGCAAAGTTCGCCCCTACCTGCCGGCTTCCGTACATCGAGACGATGCACGCCCCGTTGCCGGAGCAGGCGCCCGTCCACTCGACGAAGATCGAATTCGCCCCCGCCGTGGCCGAGAGCGTCACCGGGCTGGCAAGCGCGAACAGCGCGCTGCACGCCGAGGGACAGTCAAGTCCGCTGGGGCTCGAGACAACGCGGCCGGCACCGGAACCGGGCTGCGTCACGGTCAGCACCTGTCGGGGCTGCACGGACGAGACGAGCGGCTGGAAGCCGTTCCCGACGTCAACGCGCGCCGCAGCGCCGCCGTCGTTGGAATTCTCGAAGCCAATCACCTCAATGACATGGCGACCGGGCGTCATGGAGACCGTGGCCGCGAGCGTGCTCGGGAGCAGCACGTACTCCGGCACGCACGGCGCCTTCTGATAGGACTTGCAGCCCGCATAGCTGTTGGTATCGACCTGGAAGGACCCATTCCACCAGAGGTCGTTCCACCCCTGCGCGACCGGCGTGCCATCCACGTACATCGCGCCGCCCTTGAAGTCGACGGCGAACTGCACGAGCATCTCGCTCTGCGTGAGTGCGTTCACCACCACGCGGTAGCGCGTGGCCAGGTTCGTCGATGCTCCCGCGGGATTTCGAATGCCCGTCCACACCGTGTCGCTCCAGCTCCAGTTCTCCGTCACGAGGAAGACGGTCGGCGCCAGATCCGGCATCAGGTACGGCGCGTTCGTGTAGCCCGGACGCGTGGCGTCCAGTCCATTGAAGACGCTCGGTGCCGTCGCTGCGTTCGGCAGCGGGCCACTTGCGTCCCAGTAGCGCGTTTCGAGGGTGATGGAATCGACGGCGTAGGAGCCGGAGAGCGCCCGCGACGTGGACGAGGCGCGCACCGCTGATTCCACGGGCGCGGTAGTGGCCTCCGAAACCGCGACCATGTCCGCGCAGGACGAGAGCAACGACACGAGGACGAGGGCGCTCACGCCAAGAACGGCGTGCCGGGCAACACCTGACAGTCTAAAACTGGACATTCCCGACAAGCACGGCTCCTGTTCATAGCGCGGTCAGCCACGGTGGACGTACCGTCCACTTGTGCACGTCTATAGTATACCAGAGTGTCGCCTATTACGTCAACTACACAGTTTCGTGACAGTGAATGGCGGGCGTGGCGGGGCTCGAGCGCAAGCCAGCGCGCGGCGCTCTGGCAGTGGAACCCCGACGCAGCGTCCCTTTGGGCCCCGGGGGGGGCTCCTGGGCCCCGGAAACGCACGAACCCCCCAGCCGATCGAAATCGACTGGGGGGTTCAATGAGGTGCCGGCGATGGCCTACTCTCCCGCGCCCTCTCGGGCGGAGTACCATCGGCGCTGTCAGGCTTAACGACCGTGTTCGGAATGGGAACGGGTGTGGCCCTGACGCTCTGATCGCCAGCGAATTAGAGACAATGGAAGGGGGTAGTGTTCGTGGTGTGTGGTCTCGCTGCTTTCGCGTTGTTGTCGCTAATGCTTTGCGAAGATAGTCCTTCTTGCGAAGGATATTGGGAGTAGTCAAGCCTCACGGGCGATTAGGATCGCTACGCTCGTAACGCATTGCTGCGCTTCCACGGGCGACCTATCGACGTCGTAGTCTCCGACGGCCCTTCAGGGTGCTCAAGGCACCAGGGAGAGTTCATCTTGGGGACAGCTTCCCACTTAGATGCTTTCAGCGGTTATCTGTACCGAACATCGCTACCCGGCGTTGCATCTGGCGACACAGCCGGGACACGAGCGGTTCGTCCGACTCGGTCCTCTCGTACTAGAGTCCGCGCCCCTCAACTCTCCAACGCCCACAGCGGATACAGACCGAACTGTCTCACGACGTTCTGAACCCAGCTCATGTACCACTTTAACCGGCGAACAGCCGGACCCTTGGGACCTTCTCCAGCCCCAGGATGTGATAAGCCGACATCGAGGTGCCAAACCGCGCCGTCGATGTGAACTCTCGGGCGCGATAAGCCTGTTATCCCCAGCGTACCTTTTATCCGTTGCGCGATAGCCGATCCACACCGGTCTACCGGATCACTACGGCCCACTTTCGTGGCGGTTCGACCCGTCGGTCTCACCGTCAGGCCCCCTTATGCCGTTACACTCAAAAGCGCGAGTACCGACCGCGCTGAGGGGACCTTGCGCGCGCCTCCGTTACTCTTTCGGAGGCGACCGCCCCAGTCAAACTGCCCACCTGCCACGGTCCCAGCCTAGGTTTGCTAGTACGTGGTGAGGACGTTACACGAGCCAGGGTGGTATTTCACTGATGACTCCGCCCGAGCTAGCGCCCGGGCCTCACAGTCTCCCACCTATGCTACACAGTCACGTGCGACGTCCAATGGCAAGCTACAGTAAAGGTGCATGGGGTCTTTTTGTCCTGCTGCGGGTAATCGGAATCCTCACCGATACTGCTATTTCGCCGAGCACTGGGTCGAGACAGTGACCAAGTCGTTACGCCATTCGTGCAGGTCGGAACTTACCCGACAAGGAATTTCGCTACCTTAGGACCGTTATAGTTACGGCCGCCGTTTACCGGGGCTTCGGCTCAATGCGTCGCCTTGCGGCTAACATCTCCCCTTAACCTTCCGGCACCGGGCAGGCGTCAGTGTGTATACGGCGCCTTGTGCGGCTTGGCACACACCTGTGTTTTTGCTAAACAGTCGCTTGGCCCGATTCTCTGCGACCCGTTACAGCAGCCGGCGCGAGGCCGACAACCAGAACGGGCATCCCTTCTTCCGAAGTTACGGGATCATTATGCCGAGTTCCTTGACCCAGTTTCACTCGTTCACCTTAGGCTACTCGCCTTGCCCACCTGTGTCGGTTTGCGGTACGGACGTCAATAGCATTCCCTCTCGGAGCTTTTCTTGCCTGCCGACTCTACGCGACTCGAGGTTGGGTTGCCCCGTCCTCTCGTATTCAGGTCTCGATTGCTCTACACCCTTGAACGGTCATCCACAAAACCGCTCGCGCTTCGTTTCAGGGTCCCTCCGGAGTTGCTAACACACTACTGACGGGGCCGGAATTTTAACCGGCTGTCCATCGGCTACGCCTCTGGGGCCTCGCCTTAGGGTCCGCCTCACCCTGCGCTGATTGCCATGGCGCAGGAATCCTTGGGCTTACGGTGTGCGGGGTTTTCACCCGCATTTGCGCGTACTCAAACCGGCATCCTCACTTCTGTACGCTCCACCGGTGGTTTCCACCCCGGCTTCACGGCATACAGAACGCTCCCCTACCCCTCATACATAGTATGAAGTCCAAGCTTCGGCGGGCCGCTTAATCCCGACCATTCTCGGCGCATTCACGCTGGACTGGTGAGCTATTACGCACTCTTTAAAGGAATGGCTGCTTCTAAGCCAACCTCCCAGTTGTCACGGCACGAACACATCCTTCGCTATACTCAGCGGCCACTTTGGGGCCTTAGCTGTGGATCTGGGTTCTTTCCCTCTCGCCGCCGGACATTATCGCTCGGCGACTGCCTCCCGAGGTCCATTAGTCAGGTATTCGGAGTTTGGTTGGGGTTGGTACCGGCTACGCCAGCCCGCGCCCATCCAGTCGCTCTACCCCCTGCTAACACGCCTCGAGGCTCTACCTCAATAGATTTCGGGGAGAACCAGCTATCTCCAGGCTTGATTGACCTTTCACCCCTACCCACAAGTCATCCGAGCGGTTTTCAACCCACACCGGTTCGGGCCTCCACTAAGTGTTACCTCAGCTTCACCCTGCTCATGGGTAGATCGCCCTGGCTTCGGGTCTACCCCCAGATACTGTATCGCCCTCGTTACAGGACTCGCTTTCGCTATGGCTCCGCCGCTTAACGGCTTAGCCTCGCATCTGAGGAGTAACTCGCCGGTTCATAATGCAAAAGGCACGCAGTCAGGCGCGTACAATCCGAAGATCGCACCGCCCTCCTACCGCTTGTATGCAGATGGTTTCAGGATCTTTTTCACTCCCCGCACAGGGGTGCTTTTCACCTTTCCCTCACGGTACTCGTTCACTATCGGTCACACGAGAGTCTTTAGCCTTGGAGGGTGGTCCCCCCAGCTTCACGCCCGATTACTCGGGTCGGGCGTTACTCAGGAACTCCACTACATCAAGTACATCGCCTTCGCGTACCGGGCTGTCACCGTCTCTGGCGCCCCGTTCCAGGGGACTTCGGCTGGCTTCGCTCAATGCGTGCGTGGGTCCTACAACCCCGGCGCCCTTGCGGACTCCGGTTTGGGCTCTACCCCGTTCGCTCGCCACTACTGAGGGCATCTCGTTTGATTTCTCTTCCTCGGGGTACTTAGATGTTTCAGTTCCCCCGGTTCGCTCGGCTTTCGCCGTAACCGATGTCTCCATCGGCTGGGTTGCCCCATTCGGAGATCTTGGGATCGATGCGTGTGTGCCGCTCCCCCAAGCTTATCGCAGCTTACCGCGTCCTTCATCGCCTTCGTGTGCCCAGGCATCCTCCATCTGCATTCATTCACTTGACTACATAACTGTCAAGCAAAGCACGCGCGATCTACAACGAGTAAAAAAACTGATTCGCTCCCGAAGGAGCTGCTTCAGCGATTCACTACAGTGAGATTCACATTACCACGAACACTACCCCTTCCATTGTCAAACAGCAGGTTCTGCGCAGCCCCCCGAGGGGTGCTGCCGGAACAGCTATGAAGAATCGAGGATGAGATCAGGGTGATGCGAGGCGGCGACTTCCAGGAAGAGCTTTCGTGCCGAAGGTCCGAAGACCCGCGGCCTACTCGCTGCTCCGTTAAGGAGGTGATCCAGCCGCAGGTTCCCCTACGGCTACCTTGTTACGACTTCGCCCCAGTCACTGCGCTTGCCTTCGGCGGCTTGCTCCTTGCGGTTGCGGCACCGACTTCGGGCACTCACAGCTTCCATGGCGTGACGGGCGGTGTGTACAAGGCCCGGGAACGTATTCACCGTGGCGTAGCTGATCCACGATTACTAGCGATTCCAGCTTCATGCAGTCGAGTTGCAGACTGCAATCCGAACTGAGGCCGAGTTTGGGGATTGGCTCCCTCTCGCGAGTTCGCAGCCCTCTGTCTCGGCCATTGTAGCACGTGTGTAGCCCTGGATGTAAGAGCCATGATGACTTGACGTCATCCCCACCTTCCTCCGGTTTGGCACCGGCAGTCCCTCCAGAGTCCCCGGCATTACCCGCTGGTAACTGGAGATGAGGGTTGCGCTCGTTGCGGGACTTAACCCAACATCTCACGACACGAGCTGACGACAGCCATGCAGCATCTGTGCAGGAACTCCGAAGAGGGGCTCACGTTTCTGCGAGCTTTCTCCTGCATGTCAAACCCAGGTAAGGTTCTTCGCGTTGCGTCGAATTGAACCACATGCTCCACCGCTTGTGCGGGCCCCCGTCAATTCCTTTGAGTTTCAGCCTTGCGGCCGTACTCCCCAGGCGGGGCACTTCATGCGTTAGCGACGGCACTCAGGGGGTCGCTCCCCCAAGCACCTAGTGCCCATCGTTTACGGCGTGGACTACCAGTGTATCTAATCCTGTTTGCTCCCCACGCTGTCGCGCCTCAGTGTCAGCAATGGCCCAGCAGGCCGCCTTCGCCACCGGTGTTCTTCCGGATATCTACGCATTCCACCGCTACACCCGGAATTCCACCTGCCTCTACCATGCTCCAGCTCGGCAGTTCGCATGGCCGACTCGGGGTTGAGCCCCGAGCTTTCACCACACGCTTACCAAGCCACCTACGCGCCCTTTACGCCCA
>JACREJ010000019.1 GCA_016218305.1 Gemmatimonadota bacterium
ACGCGCCGCACACGCGCTTCGGTCGGACGGGGAGGTGCTCGCGAATACTCGAGGGACCGCGGGCGCGCCTAGCGCGCTCGTGGACCCGAGAATTGAGCGAGGGCCTCCCCGTTCGAGCGAAGCGCCCCAGAGGCGCGCGCCATTTCGGCACTACGCGCCGAGTTATGGTGACGGATCCGTCGCGCGACTGCGCGAACTTCGCGCGTGGCCGAGTTCTCTTTTCTTCACGCCGAGCATACTCTATGGGCATGGTCGCCACCTCTCCCACGTGGCACACGCCGGCGAGCGTGCGCCTGCTGCCCGACGACGGCAACCGGTACGAGTGCGTCGCGGGCAAACTGCTCGTGACACCGTCACCCAAGCCGCGCCACCAATCGGTCGCGTCGGCCTTGTATCAGGCCTTGCTGCCCGCCTGCGCGAGTGGAGGACTGTACCTGTGGTGGAGTCCGGCTGATCTCGAACTGCGCGGTGACGTGTTGGTCCAGCCGGACATCTTCGCCTTTCGAACGGCCCACGGTGGGCCGGCCCGTGAGTGGCACGAGATCGAGCGCCTCGAACTCGCCGTTGAGGTGCTGTCGCCTTCCACCGCGCGCTACGACCGCGTGGTGAAGCGGCGACTGTTTCAGGAGCTCGGCGTGCCGGAGTACTGGATCGTGGACACCGACGCCCGCGTCATCGAACGGTGGCGTCCGGCGGACGAGCGGCCGGAGATCTGCGCGACCAGCATCGGATGGCGACCGAGCGGGGCTGACGCGCCGATCGCCGTGGACCTTCCCGCGCTATTTACCGCGGCGCTCGGCGAGTAGAGCCTCGCTTGGCGTCGCGGCGCGAGAGATCCCTCCCGCTCAATTCTCGGGCCTGACTGGCCAGCGCATTTGCACCGCGGCGCATCGCGGGGCATCTCTCCCGCGCAATTGTCGGGCCTGACTGGCGCGCTGCGCGCGCCTTTGTTGGGCCCTCCTATATTCGCGGGAGGGGTGCCCCGCGCTGCGCCGCCGACCAATCGTGTGGGGCGCACGCGCTTCGGTCGGACGGGGAGGTTCTCGCGAATACTGGCGGGGCCGCGGGCGCGCCTAGCGCGCTCGCGGTCCCGACAATTGAGCGAGGGCCTCCCCGTCCGATCGAAGCGCCCCTGAGCGGCGCACGACTCGCCTCCCCGTTCGATCGAAGCGCCCATGAGCGGCGCACAACTCGCCTCCCCGTTCGATCGAAGCGCCCCAGCGATACGCACCAGGCCGAAGCGCCCAAGAAGCGCGCGCCTATCCGCAGAGCACCGAACCGCCGTTCACGTTCAGGATCTCGCCCGTGATATGCCGCGCCTCGTCGGTGCAGAGGAAGACCGTCGGGTACGCCACATCCTCCGGGCTGGCCACGCGCCCCACCGGGATGCCCGCCGCGATCCGCTCCTTGCCGCCGTCCGCGTACGGCACGTCGCACATCTCGGTGTCCACCCACCCCGGCGCGACGGAGTTCACCGTGATCCCCTGCTTCGCCACCTCGATGGCCACGCTCTTCACGAACGCGATCATCGCCCCCTTGGATGCGCCGTAGTCAGAGTGCATCGCCTCGCCACGCTGGCCGGCCGTGCTCGCGATCAGCACCACGCGGCCGCCGGGCTCCATCACCTTGAGCGCGGCGCGCGTGGTGTAGAACATCGAGTCCACGTTCTCGCGCATCGTGCGGCGCCAGCGGTCGTCGGCCATGTCGGCGGCCGGCACGTCCTCCACCGTCCAGATGCCAGCGTTGCCGACAAAGATGTCGAGGCCGCCCAGTTCCTTGACGGCGTGCACGACGAGCTTCTCGGCCCCCAGCGTCGTCGCAATATCGGACGCGTAGGCCACGGACTTGACGCCCAGCGCCTTGCAGGCGGCCGCAACGGCCTTGGCGTCCTTGGTGCGCTTGCGATAGCCGATGCAAACGTCGGCGCCGGCCTCGGCCAGGCCCCGGGCGATGGCGGCGCCAATGCCGCGGGAGCCACCGGTCACGAGCGCGCGCTTGCCTTTGAGACTGAACATCTTCGCTCCAATTGCGGGTGCTGGACCGCTGAATTTAGCACGCTGCCCTTAGGGGCGCCCGTGGTTCGGCGCGCTCGCGCTATTTCCTCGCTCCCTGCGGCACCAGGGCCTCATTCATTCGGTGGCGCAGCACCCGCCGGTCGCTCTCGGCGAGGGTGCCGACGCGGCGGACGATCAGGGAGGCGTCCAGCGTGAACAGCTTCCATCGCACGACACTCGGCGCGCGCAGGCCGGCGGCGGGGCCATCGGTGACGGGAACGTCGAACGGCCAGCGCTCGTGGCGCGCCGAGGTGACCATCGCGAGGACGTACTGGTTGGCGTGAGCCGAGAGACGGCGACTCGAGAGTACGACGGCCGGGCGGCGTTTGGCCTGCCTGCGATCAGTGAACGGGAACGGCACGGTGACGACGTCGCCAGACTCAAAGGTCATCGTACGCCTCATCATCCTCCTTTGAACTCCACTCGGAGCTGAGTGCGCCGTCGAGAGCCTGGAGGTATGACGGATCGTGCGGCGGCGTCTTCTCGATCACGACTCGGCCGCGCACAAAGCGGAACGTGATCCGATCCCCCGCGGCGAGCGCGAGGTGCTCGCGCACCTTCCTGGGGATTGTGGCCTGGTATTTCGTGGTCAAGCGCGACGACTCCACGGGCTTTCCTCGCGTTGGTAATACGGTATTACCATCGCAGGTCGCGACCCTCATCGTCAAGGTGCGCCGGGGAGTCCTGTTCGCTGTCACCATGCCAATGCGACCGGCATCGATCGGACTCGTTTCATCTGCGTCGCCGGCGGTGGGCTCGCAGTCAGTTCCCGCCCCCACCTCAAGCCCGTTAGGTCGCCTGTCGCAGGGAGATGCCTCAGGCCGCGGCGCCGAGTGCCCCAGGCCACGAATGCCCATGGCCGCAACGGCGGGTGGCCCGTCAAGCGAATACTCGAGGGAGACAAAGGCGCGCGCAGCGCGCCAGTCAGGCCCGAGAATTGAGCGGACGGGCCACCCGACGTGGCGGCCGCGAGCGAAACCGGCCCGGGGCACTCGGCGCCGTGGCCGCACAGCACCCCTTGACAAGGTGATCTAACGGCGTTAGATAAGTTCACCATGTCAGATACTGCTGAACGCCGCACCCCCTCCCGCATCCGCCGAGACCACGAAAAGGCGGAGACGCGCCGGCGCATCATGGAGGCCGCCCGGGAGCTCTTCACCAAGGAAGGCTACGCGCAAACGTCGATGCGCCGCATCGCCGACCAGATTGGCTACACGGCCACGGCGATCTACCACCACTTCCAGGACAAGGACTCGCTCCTCAACGAGTTGTGCGCCGTGGACTTCCGCGCACTCAGCGAGGCGCTGCGCTCGATGGACCAGACGATCCCCGATCCGCTGGTCCGCCTGCGGCTAATGGGGCTGAACTACGTGCGCTTCGCGCTCGAGCACCCCCAGCAGTTCCGGTTCATGTTCCTGGTCGAGCGCCCCATCCCCGGACCCGATTGCGTAACCATTGATCCAGCCGAAGACGGTTACCAAGCACTCCTTGCCAACGTGCAGGCGGCCATCGAGGCGGGCCACTTCCGCCCGGAGTTCACCGACCCTGAGTTGGTCTCGCAGATTCTCTGGTCTGGCGTGCACGGATTGGCCGTGATCCACCTGCAGTCCCCCGAGAGGTCGCACCCCTGGCTGGACTTGCGCGATCCGGATGAAACAGCGGCAGCCCTTACCGACGTAGTGCTCCGTGGGCTTCTCCGCGAACCGACGACCTGAAGCCCCCCTTTTTTCGCTGTCCACCTAACACCGTTACGGCTCCTAGCGATGTTCAAGAACACGAAGTTCCTCTCCCCAGACAGCGAAATCACGCACCTGATCCTGTCTGCCCTCGCCGTCCTGCTCGCGACGCTGGCGTTGCTGCTCGTGTGGCCGAGCGAAGTGGCGGCGCAACAGACGCCGCTCGATTCCGTCGCCCGCCTGGCCATCAGCCGCAACCTCGCGGTGCGCCAGGCGCGCGAAGTCGAACGGCAGGGCCAGATCGGCGTGCGGCAGGCCAAGGGGCTCTTCCTGCCTACCCTGTCGGTGGACGCGCGCTACTCCGAGATGGACGGCGCCATCGACATCGGCGACGCCATCAACCCGGCGTACGCCGCGCTCAACCAGCTCATCGGGTCCAACCAGTTTCCGACCAACATCCACCAGACCCTGCCCTACAAGCAGGAGACGAAGCTTCGCTCGACGCTTCCGCTCTTCAACGGCGCGCTCTTCGCCAATCTCTCGGCGGCGCGCGCCATACGCGATCTGCGCGGCGCCGAACTCGCCGCCGCCAAGCGTCGCCTCGACGCCGACGCCCGCGTGGCATACCTCAACTACGCGCGCGCCGCGCGCGCGGTGGACATCTATGACGCCGCGTTCCGCGTGGTGAACGAAAACCAGCGCGTCGCCGAGCGTCTCGTCGGCGCCGGCTCCGCCACCGGCGACGCGGTGTATCGCGCCCGCGCCACCGTGGCCGACGTGCAGCAGCAGCGCGCCGAGGCGGTGCGCATGCGCGACGCGGCACTCGGTGCGCTCAATCTCCTGCTCGATCGCGACCCCGCCACGCCGGTCGCCATGCTCGATGACGCGCAGCTGCCCGAGCCGCGCCCCCTCACGCTCGACGAGGCGCTCGTCGCCGCGCAGCGACGCGAGGAGCGCGCCCAGGTGGCCGCCGGCACCGCCGCCGCGCGCGCGCAGGGACGCGCCGCGACGTCCGGCTTCCTCCCCGTACTCGCCGTCGCCGCCGACTATGGGGTGCAGGGTTCAGAGTACCATTTCGACACCAACCACGACGCCGGGATGGCGAGCATCGTGCTCCAATGGAACCTGTTCAACGGCGGACAGGACATGATGCGACGCCAGCAGGCGAGTTCGGCGCAGCGCGCGATGGCGCTGCGCGCCGCCGAGACCGATCGGATGATCGCGCTCGACGTGCGCACGGCGTTCGACGCCGTCGAGGTGGCGCGCCAGGGGCTCGCCGCCGCCACCGCACGCGTGGACGCGGCGCGCCGCGCCTTCCAGATGGTGGATCGCCGCTTCACCGAGGGGCTCGCCCCGCACCTCGAGTGGGCCGACGCGCGGCAGCAGGTCACGGCCGCCGAGCTGAACCTCGTGATGAGCAAGTACGCGCTCGCTGCGCGGTATGTGGACCTGGAACGGGCGGCGGCGCTGAGGGCAGTCCAATGACGGCAGGAAGAGGAGGAGTGCAGCGGCTTGGTGAAGGGAGAGGAGTGGAGTGTGGAGGGAGGGGTGAGGTGGCCTCCCCACACCTCTCTCCGCACTCCACTCCTCTCTCCTTCCAAACCGCTGCACGCCTCCCCCTCCCAACCTTCGACCAACTCATGAGATACTCCGCATTCGTCTTCGTATTGGCGGTTTCCGCCTGCGGCACCAACGCCGAGGGCCGTGACACGCCGCCCGAGACCATCACCCCCGTGCAGATGGCCGACGTCGTGCTCGCCGGCCAGGCGGCCGCGGTCACCGCGTCCGGCACGCTCGGCGCCAAGGACGAAGTGACGCTCTCGTTCAAGATCGGCGGCATCGTGGGCAAGGTGCTGGTGGATGACGGCGCGCGGGTGAAGCGCGGGCGAGTGCTCGCCGCACTCGACCAGCGCGAGATCGACGCGATGCTCGCCAAGGCGCGCGCCGGCGCGGAGAAGGCGCGCCGCGATGCGCAGCGCGTGGAGCGGCTCTACAAGGACTCGGTGGCGACGCTCGCGCAGTGGCAGGACGTGCAGACGGCGCGCGACGCCGCCGAGGCGGACCTGCGCGCCGCGCGCGTGAACCATGAGTACTCGACGATCACCGCGCCCACCGACGGCGTGGTGCTGATGCGCATCGCCAGCGCCGGCCAGATGGTGGGCGCGGGGACTCCGGTCATCCAGTTCGCCTCCAACGCGCGCGGCTCGGTGCTGCGCGCCGGCGTCCCCGATCGCGACGCGGTGCGGCTCGCCGTGGGCGACCGCGCCGAGGTGACGTTCGAGGCGGTGCCGGGGAAAGTGTTCACCGGGAAGGTGACGCAGGTGGGCGCCGCCGCCGATCCGCGCACGGGCGTGTACGTGGTCGAGATTGCGCTGGCGGGCGTCCAGGCGCTGCCGTCAGGGCTCGTGGGACGCGCCGTGATCGAACCGCGGGACGCGGGGGCAGCGCGCGCCCGGGCACGGAAGCCGATGGCGGATGCGCGAGCGATTGGGGCGTCTGGAGCGAAGGACGCGTCGGGCGCGGCCAACCTGGCCGGCACGCAGGACCTCACCGACGGCGCGGTGTACGCGATTCCGGCCGAGGCGCTCGTCGAGGGCGACAAGGATCGTGGGAGCGTGTACACCGTGGACAAGACGGGCACGCGCGCGCGGCGCGTGACTGTGGCCCTCGTCGGGCTCGCCGGTGACAAGGTGCTCGTGCGCGGCCTCGACGGCGTGCCGCGCGTCGTGCGCAGCGGCTCCACCTGGCTCTCCGACAGCGCGCGCGTGGAGATCACGCCGTGAAACTCGCCGAATTCTCCGTCCGGCGGTGGCAGTTCACGATCCTGCTGTTCCTGATGCTCGGTGCGCTGGGCATCGCGAGCTGGGCCAAGATTCCGCGCGGCGAAGACCCGATCATCGAGATCCCGGTCTTCATCGTCTACGCGGTCTATCCGGGGGCGAGCCCCAGCGACATGGAGCAGCTCGTCATCGACAAGATCGAGGACAAGCTGGGCGCGCTCGAACGCGTCAAGAAGCTGGTTTCGCACGCCGAAGACGGGCTGGCGTCCATCCAGCTCGAGTTCGATCCGGCGGTGGACGCCGATGCCAAGGAAGAAGAGGTGATGCGCGAGATGAACGCGCTGCGCCCCGACCTGCCGTCCGGGCTCGCGCGCCTGCAGGTGCTGCGCGCCTCGGGGACCAACGTCAACATCCTCCAGCTCGCGCTGGTCAGCGATTCCGTGCCGTACGCGGAACTGGACTCGATCGCGAACCGCATCGAGGAACGCCTCGAGCGCATCACGGGAATCAAGAAAGCCGAGCGGTGGGCGGCGCCGAAGCGCGAGGTGCAGGTGGCGCTGGACCTCGACCGCCTGGCGCGCGCCGGCATTCCGCCGATGCAGGTGATGCAGGCCATCGGCAGCGACAATGTGTCGATCCCGGGCGGGAGCGTGGACGCCGGCTTGCGGCGATTCAACCTCGTGCCGCAGGGGCGCTATCGCACCATCGAGGAGGTACAGCAGACCATCGTCGGAGGCTCGCGGTTCGGCGTCGTGCGCCTGCGCGACGTCGCCGACGTGCGCTGGGGGTACGCCGACCCGGTGCATATCGGGCGCTGGAACGGCAAGCGCGCCGTCTTCGTGACCGCCGCGATGCAGGAGGGGTTCAACATCGAGCGGGTGAAGCAGGCGATGTGGCCGGCGCTCGACACGCTGGAGCGCACGCTGCCGCCCATGGTGAAGATGGAGCGCGGCTTCGACCAGGCGGCCAACGTGGCGTCGCGCCTGTCGCGCCTCGCCACCGACTTCGCCATCGCGCTCGGCCTCGTCCTGCTCACGCTCCTCCCGCTCGGCCCGCGCGCGAGCTTCGTCGTGATGATCTCCATCCCGACGTCGCTGGCGATCGCCGTGACGATGCTCGACCTCACGGGGTTCAGCATCAACCAGCTCTCCATCGTGGGCTTCGTCATTTCGCTCGGCCTGCTGGTGGACGACAGCATCGTGGTGGTGGAGAACATCTCGCGCTGCCTGCGCGCCGGGCACTCGCGGCGCGAGGCGGCCGTGCAGGCCACGCGGCAGATCGCCGTGGCGGTGATGGGCGCGACGGCGACGCTGATCTTCGCCTTCCTCCCGCTGATCTTCCTCCCCGGCCTGTCGGGGCGGTACATCCGTTCGCTCCCGCTCGCGGTGATCTACGCGGTGCTCGCGTCGCTGTTCGTGAGCTTCACCATCGTGCCGTGGCTGGCGTCCAAGGTGATGCCGGTGACGTCGGCACCCAAGGGGAACCGCTACCTGCAGTGGCTCGAGCTGGGCATCCAGAAGAGCTACGCGCCGGTGCTGCACCGCGCGCTCGGCAACCCCCTGCGCACGCTCGCCATCGCCGCCGCGCTCGTCGTGTCGTCGTTCGCGCTCGTGCCGGTGGTGGGCTTCTCGCTCTTCCCCAAGGCGGGGACGCCGCAGTTCATGGTGGACATCGAAGCGGCGCAGGGAGCATCCATCGAGGCCACCGACCAGGCGGCGCGCTACGTCGAGTCGGTGCTGCTCAAGCACCCCAGCGTGCGCGGCGTCTTCAGCAACGTCGGGCTTGGCAACCCGTTCGTCTATTACAACGTCGCGCCGCGGCAGGAGTCGGCGCATATCGGCCAGTTGTTCGTGCTGCTCAGGAAGTACGAGCCCAAGCACCAGCCGCTGATGATCGACAGCCTGCGCACCATCTTCTCGCAGTACGCGGGGGCGCGCATCGAGGTGAAGGAATTCGAGAACGGACCGCCCATCGACGCGCCCATTGCGATGCGCATCGAGGGGAACGACCTCGACTCCCTGCGCACGCTGGCGGCGCGCGTCGAGAAGATCATGCAGGGCACGGCGGGGACGCAGTACGTGAAGAACCCGCTCGCCGTGGGGCGCACCGACCTCGCCCTCGTGGTGGACCGCCAGAAAGCGGGCCTCGTGGGCGTCGCGACGGCGGAGCTCGACCGCACCGTGCGGCTCGGCGTGGCGGGGCTCGAGGCGGGCAAGTTCCGCGCGAGCGACGGCAACGAGTATCCCATCACGGTGCGCGTGCCGCGCGAGGGGCGTCCGACGAGCGAGATCCTCGACCGCATCCACGTGGCTTCAACCACGGGGGCGATGATCCCGCTCAACCAGCTCGCGCAGCTCGGCTTCAAGGGCTCGCCGACGGTCATCACGCACCACCTGCAGCAGCGGTCGGTGACCGTGACGAGCTTCGTGCGCACAGGGTTCAATACTGACCGCGTCACCAAGGACGTGCTGAAGAAGCTCGAAGGGCTCAAGCTCCCCGCCGGCTATCGGCTCGTGCCGGCCGGTGAGATCGAGAGCCGCCAGGAGAGCTTCGGCGGCATCGGCGGCGCCATCATCGTGGCGGTGTTCGGCATTCTCGCCATCCTCGTGCTCGAGTTCCGCACCTTCAAGAGCACGCTGGTGGTGGCGAGCGTCATCCCGCTCGGCATCGTCGGCGGCATCACCGCGCTGTGGCTGACGAGGTACACGCTGAGCTTCGCGGCGATGATCGGCTTCGTGGCGCTCATCGGCATCGAGATCAAGACGAGCATCCTGCTCGTGGACTTCACCGACGAGCTGCGCCGCCAGGGATACAATCTCGACGACGCCATCCAGCGCGCCGGCGAAGTGCGTTTCGTGCCGATCGTGCTGACCTCCTTCACAGCGATCGGTGGCCTGCTGCCGCTGGCGCTGGAAGGATCGTCGCTCTACTCGCCGCTGGCGTGGGTGATCATTGGCGGGCTGGTGTCATCTACGCTTATTGCACGGTTGGTGACGCCGGTGATGTACCGCCTGCTTGCTCCTAAGTTGGAGTTTACGGAGGAGCATCAAATACCGGTGTGAGGAGGAGTGCAGGGGTTTAGGAGGGGAGAGGAGTGGAGAGAGGGGTGAGGAGAGAGGGGGCAACCGCGCGCGGGTGCCCCCTCTCACTGCCCTCCGCACTCCACTCCTCTCCCCGTCCAAGCCCCAG
>JACREJ010000020.1 GCA_016218305.1 Gemmatimonadota bacterium
CCAGTAGCGCCGATCCACGTTCTCCCTGGTCAGCACACAGGTGACGACCCGCGCCGGCAGGTAGAAGACGCCGCAGTCGGTGCGCGACTGATCCACGTCGCCCGTCTTGTGCGACAGCCGCACGTCGTAGGTGAAGCGCGCCAGCTTGGAGTCATCGCGATTGTTGCGCAGGATGCGCAGCATCGTCGAGTCGGCGGCCGGACTCACCGCCTTGCCCTGCGCCATCAGCGCGAAGAGCTGGGCCATTTCGTTGGGCGTCGTGACGCCGAGGCCATACTTGGCCGAGCTGTCGGGGGCCACGCTCGCGATGCGGGTCATGGAACCCGAATGCACCTTGGTGTGCGGCAGTCCCAGCGCCTCCATCTTCTGCCAGACGCGGCGGATCTTGATCCGGTCCAGAATCAGGTTGGTCGCCGTGTTGTCGCTGAGCGTGCTCATCAACCACGCCGCGTCCCACAGCCGCAGGGTCAGCGGCGTGCGCATGAACTGCAGCTCGCCGGCGCCCCCCACCTTGTCGATCTCGGTCAGCACGATGGGATCATCCAGCGACAGCTGCTTCTTCTCCGCCAGGTCGAAGAGCGCCACCAGCACCGGCACCTTGATCAGCGACGCCGTGCTGAAGGTCTCGTCGCCGCGGCGCGCGAGATGTTCGCCGGTCTCGAGGTTCGTGATGCTGTAGCCGACCACGCCGCGGTGCGCGTCGGCGATCGAGTCGAGCGTGCGCCGCAGCGCGGCGGTGTCAGCGCGGACGTCGAGGCGCGGTGCGGGGGCCGCCACCGGGGCGGGCGACGCCGGCGTGGGCGTCGTCTGCGCGCGCACCGGCGCGCAGGCTGCGAGCAGCGCGGCGACACCCAGGGTCGCCACGCGCGCGCGCACCGCGTGTTCAGGCATCGTCGAACTCGTCGGCCTTCTTCGTGCCGACGTGCGTCCGTTCGCGCTCCTCCGGGTCGATGATGGCCAGCAGCTTGATGGACTCGCCGGCCCAGCAGTCGAAGGTCTTGCCCGTGCCCTTCATGATCCGGATCTCGTGTCCGTCCTCGAACTTGAGGACGAGCTTCGGATACTCGGCGTTTACGTACTGCTTGCGAAGCTTGCGTGGGGGAGTAGGCATGCGGCGAATGCTACGAACCACGAATGGTGGACGCAACGGGGCGGCGGTCCGACGCGGCGCGGCGCCGCGGGCCCTGCGCCGGGCGGATGCCAGGGCGCTATGTCACCGTGCTCCGCACGCCCTCGAAGGCGCGCCAGGCGTCGGTGCGCAAGATGTCGTCGATCTCGCCGACGACGCGCTCGACCTCGGCATCGCTTGTGTAGAAATGCGGGGCCACACGGATCCCGGCCCCCGGCCGGTAGTCGATCACCACGTCGCGGGCCAGCAGCGCGCGCGCCACCTCCGCCGCGTGCGGCACGTCGAAGGCGACCGTGCCGCCGCGCGCCGCGGCGTCGCGCGGCGCGGCAAGGGCATATCCGCGGGCGTCCGCCAGCGCGACCAGCTGCGCCGTCTGGCGCATGGACTTGGCGCGCACCGCCTCGACGCCCGCGCGCCGCAGCAGCCGCGGCCCCTCGATGTTGGCGTACAGCGCCGGCACCACCGGCGTGCCCCCCAGCCAGCGCCACGCGCCGGTGGCATAGTTCATCTGCTCCGCGAACGCGAAGGGACGCTCGTGCGCCTGCCACCCCGTGAGGGCGGGGGCATACGCGGCGTTCATGTCTGGCGACGCCCACAGGAACGACCCGCCCGGCCCGCCGCACAGCCACTTGAGCACGCCCGCGCT
Source organism: Gemmatimonadota bacterium (assembly GCA_016218305.1). GTDB lineage: Bacteria > Gemmatimonadota > Gemmatimonadetes > Gemmatimonadales > Gemmatimonadaceae > PNKL01. The sequence continues at coordinate 1,776 of JACREJ010000020.1, forward strand.
GTAGAAATCGCAGCCGATGGCGCGGACATCCACCGGCATCACCCCCGCCGCATGATAGCCGTCGAGCGAGACGAGCGCCCCGACCGCGTGCGCGTGCGCACAGAGGCGGCGCACATCGAGTATCGAGGCCGACCGGAAGAGCACGTGCGAGACGGCGACCAGCCGCGTGCGTTCCGTGATCGCGGCGCACAGGCGGTCCGCATCAATGGCGATCCCGTCGTCGCTCGGCACCACCGTCACCCGCGCGCCGAACCGCGGCGCCATCGCCTCGATGGCGTAGCGCACCGACGGGAAGTCCAGCGCCGTCATGACGACTTCGTCTCGCGCCGTCGGATAATCGAGCGCCGAGAGCACCCCCACCTGCGCGAGGGTGACCGTCGGAACCATCGCAACTTCGCCGGGGTACGCGCCTATCAGCGGCGCCACTTCGTTGCCCACGGCCACCGGCATCTCCCACCATCCGTCCGCCCAGGCGCGCACCCCGCGCCCCTCCCAGGCATCCACGTACTCGGCGAGCCGGTCTGGCACGGCGCGCGGCATCGCCCCCAGCGAGTTGCTCACCAGGTAGCAGCAGCGCTCGAGGATCGGGAACTCCGCGCGGAACGCGAGCAGCGGATCGGACACCGCTACTTGCGCCGGAAGAAGAACAGGCCCGTCGCGATGACCAGCACCAGGCCGACCGCGCGCCACTCTTCCACAGTGATGCTGGTCAGCATCCAGGCGATGATGATGCACGTCAGGATGTGCACCGTCGGGCCGAGCGGCAGGTTGATGGGCGTCGTTCCCTCGTTCTGGATGCCGCGGCGGCGCAGTTCCCAGGCCGCCACCGCACACATGGCGTAGAGCAGGAGCGCCGACAGGTTGGCGAGCACGGCGAGCGCCTCGAACTCGTTGGCGACCGCCAGCGCGCAGCAGACCGCGGACTGGAGGACGATCGCGATCCACGGCGTATGGAACGTCGGATGGACGGCGGCCAGCTGCCGCGGCAGGAAGCCGTCGCGCGCGAAAGCGAAGAGGGCGCGCGGCGTCGCCAGCGTCATCCCGGACATGTATCCAAACGTCGAAATCGCCGCGCCGACGAGCAGCAGCAGGCGTCCGGGCGATCCCATCAGGCGCTCGGCAACGGCGGCGAGCGGTGCGGTCTTGGCGGCGGCGAGCGCCTCGACCCCGAGCACGCCCTGCGCCACCAGCTGGATGGAGATGTAGAGGAGCGTCACGCCGATCATCGCGATGGCGATGGCGCGCGGCACCGTGCGCGAGGGATCCTTCATCTCCCCCGACGGCACCAGCGCGCTCTCGATGCCCATGAAGGCGAAGAAGAGGATGGTGGCCGTGCGGGCGAAGGTCGCGGCGGCGGGCGCGCTTTCGGCCACGAGGTGCGCCGGAGAGACGGCGAGGGCGCCGACGGCTACGAGCACGAGGAGCGGCAGGAGCTTGGCGACGCTCACCACCGTGATGAGCTGCGTTCCCTGCCTGACGCCGCGCACGTTGACGCCGGCGAGCAGGGTGAACGTCGCGGCAAGGACGAGTGCGCGCGGCAGGGGGGCGCCCAGCGACGGGATGAGCGCGCCGATGAATCCCGCATACGCGCTGGAGACGGAGGCGAGCGCCGTCGTGCACAGCAGCCAGAGGAGCACGCCGCTCATGAAGCCCGCGTACGGGCCAAACACCATCTCGACGTACGCGTAGGGACCGCCCGTCATCGAGACGCGGCTCCCCGCCTCGGCGAAGGTGAGCACCACGAGACCGATGGCGAGCGCGCAGATGACGTACACCCATGGCGCCGCGGCGCCCATGAGCTCGGTCACGACGCCCGGGAGGCGGAAGATGCCGCCGCCAACCGTCGTGTTGAAGATCGCGGCGGACAGGCCCAGCACGCCGATGGCGCGCGTGAGGCCGCGATCAGCGTCGAGGGTGGCAGAGCGGGGAGCGGGACTCATCGGCGCGGGGCTGGGGTGACAAACGAACCCAACGTGGTGTATCGTCGGTATAAGGTACCCGGACGTGGATACCCCCGCACCCCGCACCCAGGAGACCACTATGCGCACCTGCTCGCTCCTGCTCCTCGCTGGCCTCATCGCGGTCTCCGCGCCGTCCTCGGCGGAAGCGCAGGGCCCATCGGCCATGCGCGCTTCCGCGGCACCTTCGAGGGCCGTCCCCGGTGCGCCCATCGCCGCGCAGGCCTCGGTGGGCGTTCAGCGGCTGCAGCCGGCGCCCGCACCGGTTGGCAAGCCCGCGCCGTTTCGCGGGGACACGCGGCAGAACCGCGCCTTGATGATCGTCGGCGGCGCCGGCATGCTGACCGGCATGGTGATTGGCGGCGACTCCGGCACGCTGATCAGCGTCGGCGGCGGCGTGGTCTTCCTGTGGGGCCTGTACCAGTACCTGCAGTAACCCGCGAGGCCATACCCCTGCCCATCGTCGCCCAGTGACGCCGCAACGCGCGGGGATCCCACCTCGCGTCGCGCTCGTCCTCGGCGGCGGCGGGCTCAAGGGGTTCGCGCACATCGGTGCGCTGCGCGCGCTCGAGGAGCGCGGTGTCCGCCCTACCCTCATTGCCGGCACCAGCATCGGCGCCCTCATCGCCGCGGCCTATGTGCGTGGACTGACCATCGAGCACATGGAGGATCGGGCCCTTTCGCTGCGCAAGCCTGACCTGTTCCGCGTGGACCACCTGGGGATGGTGGTCAAGCGCATGCTGTCACCGTCCCTGTATCTCGAGCAGCCGCTGCAGCACATCGTGGACAGCCTCGCCCCCGAAGGGACCTTTCGCGACCTGTCCATTCCCCTGCTCGTGAACACGGTGGATCTCGAGCGCGGCACGCAGGTGACGTGGGGACTTCCCGGGCTCCAGGACGTGCGCGTGACGGACGCCGTGTACGCGTCGTGCGCACTGCCCGGCTTCTTCCCGCCACGCGTCATCGAGGGCCGCACCTGCGTTGACGGCGGCGTGATGGAGAACACACCGGCGATGATGGTGGCGCGCCACGTGGACGCGGTGATCGCGGTGGACGTCGGGAGCACCAGCCTCACCGCCGCGCGGCGCGTCCGCGAGAAGGGCTTCGCCTCCATCTTCATGCGCTCCGCGCAGTTGATGATGCGATCGCTGCAGCAGATGCAGCTCACCGCGTGGCGCGGCCCGCCGCTCTTGCTCGTCCGCCCGGCGGTCTGGCAGTTCAACTGGTTCAGTTTTGCGCACACCCGCGCGATGATCGATGCTGGCTACGACGCCGCGTGCGAGGCGCTCGACGGCGTGGGCGACGCCCTGTACTCCGCCGGCGGCGTGTACCCCCGGCGGCGGGTCGAGCTGTCGGTGGACCGGGATCGCTGCACGGGGTGCGGCGTGTGCGCGACCTTGGCACCCGACCTGATGCACTTGGACGCCGACGGCAAGGCGGTCGCCGTTCGCGGCCCGCATCAGTGGTCGCGGGCGGACGGGGCGTTCATCCACGAGTGCCCGGTGCAGGCGATCGCCGTTGAGGTGATCGGCGAGGATGGCCGCCGTCACCGGACCATGGAGCACAAGGTCGTCGGGGACTAAGGCGTCGGTCCGGCTCCCCTCGCCTCAATCGTGAGCGCCCGTCTATAATTGAGGCAGCCTGGGCACCGCGTCGATTCCGGCGTCCAGTGGCTTCGGCCATCACCCCGCCCCACACCTGCTTCAGCGGGCGACAAGACCACACGGCCATGGCAACGTCCAACAGCTTCGGAAGTCGCGCGACGCTCACCGTCGACGGCACGACGTACACCTACTACCGACTCGATGCCGTCGCCGGCCTGCCCGGCAGCACGGCCCGCACGCTCCCCTTCTCGCTCAAGGTTCTCCTCGAGAACCTCCTGCGCAACGAGGACGGCGCCTTCGTCAAGAAGGGCGACGTCGAGGCGCTCGCGACGTGGAACGTCAAGGCGACCATCGACAAGGAGATCGCATTCCGCACCAGCCGGGTGCTGCTGCAGGACTTCACCGGCGTGCCCTGCGTGGTGGATCTCGCCGCCATGCGCGACGCCCTGGCGACGCTCGGCGGCGATGCCAAGAAGATCAACCCGCTGCAGCCGGTGGATCTCGTCATCGACCACTCGGTCCAGATCGACGAGTACGGCACGGACGCGGCGTTCATGATCAACGTCAACCTCGAATACGAGCGCAACTTCGAGCGGTACCAGTTCCTCCGCTGGGGCCAGACGGCGCTCAAGAACTTCCGCGCCGTGCCGCCCGGCACCGGCATCTGCCACCAGGTGAACCTGGAGTATCTGGGGCAGGTGGTGTTCGTCGGTGAACAGATGGGAGATGGGAGTCGGGAGATGGGAGACAAGGTCGCCTACTGCGACTCGCTCGTGGGCACCGATTCGCACACCACGATGATCAACGGCCTCGGCGTGCTCGGCTGGGGCGTGGGCGGCATCGAGGCCGAGGCGGCGATGCTGGGCCAGCCCGTGTCGATGCTCATTCCCGAGGTGATCGGCTTCAAGCTCACCGGCAAGCTGCCCGCCGGCGCAACGGCCACCGACCTCGTGCTCACGTGCACCGAGATGCTCCGCAAGAAGAAGGTCGTCGGCAAGTTCGTCGAGTATTTCGGGGACGGCCTCGCCGGCCTCTCGCTCGCCGACCGCGCGACGATCGCCAACATGGCGCCTGAATACGGCGCCACGATGGGCTTCTTTCCCGTCGACGACGAGACGCTGAAGTACCTGCGCCTCTCCGGGCGAGAGGAGCATCACGTGAAGCTCGTCGAGGCCTACTGCAAGGCGCAGGGACTGTTCCGCGAGGCGGGGATGCCGGATCCCGTCTATACCGACACGCTCGAGCTCGACCTGTCCACCGTGGTGCCCTCGCTCGCCGGCCCGAAGCGTCCGCAGGATCGCATTCCACTGACGCAGATGAAGGCGGCGTATGCGGCGGCCTACAAGGCGGAGCGCGAGCGCGTGACCGCCGCGCAGGGCAACGCCGCGGCAGCGGCGATGATCTCCGAGGGCGGCCCGGTGGCGACCGTTGCGTGCGAGCATCGCGGCGCGACGTTCGACCTCACCGACGGCGCGGTGGTGATTGCCGCGATCACCAGCTGCACGAATACGTCGAATCCGAGCGTCATGCTGGCCGCCGGCCTCGTGGCGCAGAAGGCCGTGGCCAAGGGCCTCACCAGCAGGCCGTGGGTCAAGACCTCGCTCGCGCCGGGCTCCAAGGTCGCCAAGGACTATTTCGACAAGGCCGGCGTGCAGCCCGCGCTCGACGCGCTTGGCTTCCAGATCGCCGGGTACGGATGCACGACGTGCATCGGCAACTCCGGACCGCTCCCCGAGGCGATCAGCAAGGGAATCGACGAAGGGAAGCTCACGGTGGCCGCCGTGCTCAGCGGCAATCGCAATTTCGAGGGGCGCGTGAATCCGCAGACGCGCTTCAACTACCTCGCGTCTCCGCCGCTCGTCGTCGCCTATGCGCTGGCGGGGCGCGTCGACATCGATTTCGAGCGCGAGCCGATCGGCACGGGCACGGACGGCAAGCCCGTCTTCCTGCGAGAGATCTGGCCGACGCCCAAGGAAGTCGAGGATGTCGTCCTCTCGAGCGTGAAGCGCGAGTATTTCGTCAAGCAATACGCCGACGTCTTCGGCGGCGACGAGCAGTGGAAGGCCATCCCGGTGCCGACCGGCGATCGCTATGCGTGGGACGAGAAGTCCACCTACGTGAAGCACCCGCCGTATTTCGAGGGGATGACGATGACGCCGCCGGGGGTGAAGCCCATCAGCGGCGCGCGCGTGCTCGGCATGTTTGCCGACTCCATCACCACCGACCACATCTCCCCGGCCGGATCCATCGCCGAGAAGTCGCCGGCCGGTGCCTGGCTCAAGTCGCTCGGCGTCGAGAAGAAGGACTTCAACTCGTACGGTGCGCGGCGCGGCAACCACGAGGTGATGATGCGCGGCACGTTCGCGAACATCCGCCTCAAGAACGAACTCACCCCCGGCATGGAAGGGTGGTGGACGCGCATAGCGCCGGACGCCGAGCCCACCAGCTTCTTCGAGGCCAGCGAGGCATTTCGGAAGTCGGGCACACCGCTCGTCATCATTGCCGGCAAGGAGTATGGCACCGGTTCGTCGCGCGACTGGGCCGCGAAGGGCACGATGCTCCTCGGCGTGCGCGCGGTGATCGCCGAGTCGTTCGAGCGCATCCACCGGTCCAACCTCGTCGGCATGGGCCTGCTCCCCTGCGAGTTCACGAACGGGGAGACGCGCCAATCCCTGGGCCTCACCGGCTTCGAGACCATCTCCATCGAGGGGATGAGCGACGCCATGACGCCGCGAGCGACGCTGACGGTCAGGGCGGTGGGCGCCGACGGCTCGACCAAGACCTTCCCGGTGCGCAGCCGCATCGATACGCCGGAAGAGATGAACTACTACAAGCACGGGGGAATTTTGCAGTACGTGCTGAGGAACTTGGCGAAGTAGAGAGACAACAGAGAGACAACAGAGAGACAACAGACAAACAACCGAGGGGTCGCGATCAATGCGGCCCCTCTGTTGTCTCTCTGTTTCTTCTCTGTTGTCTCTCTGTTGTTTCTCTTACCTTGCCCTCACACTATACCCCTCCGGCACCCACACGCCGGCCTGTCGCGCGAGGCGTAGGCGCACGTCATACAGCGCGGCCATGTCCCGGCCGCCGCTGCGCCACGAAGCCTCCACCACGAACTCCGTCACGAACGCCGGTCCTTCCGCGTCGGGGGCCGACGCCATGCGATCGAAGCCGGCCGCAAAATCGTCGCCGTCGCGCACGAGGCGCTCCAGCGTGCGCCGCGCTTCGGCCTCACCGCCGCCCGCATCGCCGAGTCGCTCGAGGTCGCGCGTGCGACGCTGGTTCATCATCGTGACGAGCGCTCGGGCGGCGGCGCGTGCATCGGCCAAGGCGGGCGCCGGTTCGACGGGAGCGGCCCGCGCGGCCTCTGGCGGTGCTGCCGGGGCGGTCGCAGCGGGATTCGCGGGAGCGGGCGCAGGGTCTGCCGGACGCTGCTGCACCGTCGCCGTCGGCAACGGGACGCCGGTCAGCGCAGGGGCGCCCGCGGGCCCCGTCGCGTCCTGATCCGCCGATCGCGCGCGTTCACCCCGTTCTGCCGGCACGCCGGTCACCGGCGTTGCGACGGATTGCGCCCCATCGCCAGCGGGTTGTGCAGCCCCGACGGTCTGAGTCGGCGCCGGGCCGGCGACGACCGGTGGCGGCGCAGTCGGCGGAGCCTTCGCCAGCCTTGGCTTCAGCACGACGGCGCCACCGATGATCAGCACACCGACCGCGATTGCGGCCCAAAGCACACCGCGCGACTGCCCGGGCGCTGGCGCCCTGACCGTGGGTTCCGCAGGCGCCTGCGGCGCCGCGACAGCGACGGTCGGAGCCCCTGCATCCCCCGCGCGCGCCTTGGGCGGCGCCGTCGCCGCCGCGATTGGAACCGTCGGCGCCTTGCGCACCGCCGAGATGACTCGTGAGGCCGTGGGCGCGGCCAGTACGCCCGACAGCTTGGCAATCACCGCTGAGGCCGAGCGGGCGTCGGTGACGAGGCGATCGAAGACGCGCTTCGGCTCGCGCAGATCGGGATACCGCTCCGCCGGCGTCTTGCGGAGCATACGAGCAATCGTCTGCGCCACGGCCTCGGGCACGTCCGGCCGGAACTCGCGCACCGACGGTGCGGGCTCATTCAGGTGCGCGACGTGGACGTCGATGGGCGATCCGACAAAGGGGCCGCGCCCGGTGAGCATCTCGAACAGGGACACGCCGAGCGCGTACTGATCTGTGGCGCCCGTCAGGGGTTCGCTGGTCCGCTGCTCAGGGCTCATGTACGAAAGCGACCCGAGCAGCATTCCTTCGCTGGTGAGTCCCGGCACGTCCTGGCGGCGCGCGATGCCAAAATCCGAGACCAGGGCGCCGCCGTTGCTGGCAAGCAACACGTTGGCGGGCTTCACGTCGCGGTGGATCACCTGGTGTTCATGCGCGTATTGGAGCGCCGATGCCACGTCGGCGGCGAGGCGACCCGCCACCTGCAGCGGAAGCGGTCCCTGCTCGTGCAGGACCGCGTCCAGCGAACGGCCCTCGACGAAGGCCATGAGCATCACCAGGAGGTCACCCCTCGAGCGAGCGCCGAACACGCTCACGATGTTCGGATGCTGCAGTTGCGCCGCGGTGCGCGCCTCCCGCAGGAACCGGTCCGCCATCTCCGCGTCGGCCGCAAACTCCGGGAGCATCGCCTTCACGGCGACGCGCCGCTCGAGCAGCGGGTCGCGCGCCGCGTACACCACGGCCATGCCACCGCGCCCGACGACGTCGAGCACGTTGAGTTCGGCGCCCAGCAGCTCCTGCAGCCGCTCGCGGAGCGGATCGCGTCGCACTGGCCCAGCGGCGGCGCCGCACCGGGCGCAGAACTGCTGCGCTGCTGCCAGCGGCGCACCGCATGCGGCGCACGTCGCCTCGCCCGTCGTCATGCCGTCCCATCCTCCGTTGCCGTCCGCAGGGAAGGTGCGTACGCGCGCGCCGGCCTGCCACCCGTCCGGCGGGTTGCCGTTACCACACCGGCGCCGGCACCGTATCTTCGGCGCCGTGCCTCAGACCGTCGTCATCATCAATCCGGAGTCCGGCCGCGGCGCCGGGGCGCGGCTCCTGCCGCGCCTGACCGCGCTGTTCGCGGCGCACGGCATCACCGACATCCGCACTACCGCCGCGCCTGACGACGAGGCACGCGTGGTCGGCGATGCGGTGCGCGATGGCGCCGAGACGATCGCCGTCGCCGGTGGCGACGGGACGTGGGGCAAGTGTGCCGTGGCCCTGGCCCGCCTCGGCTCCCCGGCACGCATCGCGTTCATCGCCAACGGCACCGGCAACGACTTCGCCAAGAACCTGCCCACGCCGGCGGCCGATCATCGCGCCATGGCGGCGCTCGTGGCGCGCGGCACGCGCGAGCAGCTGGTGGACCTCGGGCGCGTGGACGACCAGTGGTTCCTCAACGTCGCGGGCTTCGGCTTCGACGTGGAGGTCAATGTCGCCACGGCCGACCGCACCGGCTGGCTGCGCGGCGACGCCGTGTACATCGCCGCCGCCCTGCGCAAGCTCCTCAGCTACCACGGCTTCCGCGTTCGCACCGACGTGTTTGGCGACACCGGCCCGCGCCTGCGCATGATGCTGGTGATCTCCAACGGCAAGAACTTCGGCGGGGCGTTCCTGATCGCACCGTCAGCAAGCATCGATGACGGCTTGCTGGATTTCGTGAGCGTCGGCGACGTGCACAAACTGGCGCGCATTCCGCTCTTCGCGCGCGCCCTGCGCGGCGCGCACCTCTCGCATCCCGCCGTCGGGGCGGTGCGCGCGGCGGCGGCCACGCTGACGTTCGACGCCCCGCCCATGTACGAACTCGACGGCGACCTGCATCAGGCGGCCGGAGCGGTGGTACAAGTGGGCCTCGTGCCGCGCGCCCTGCGGGTCCTCGTCGGTTAAGGCGGCGGCTGCCTCGGCTGCGCCTGCTTCGGCGGCGGCGTGAACCGGCGCTGAAAGCGCACCGCAGCCGAGTCGCGCAGGTGGACGGCGCTGACGGCACGGCGTTGCTGCTCCGGCGACATCCTGCTCCAGCGCGTGCGCAGCACCTCCTGCTCCTGCGGCGACATGTTCTGCCAGATGCGCGCCGGCAGCCGGAACGGATGCTGCGTGCCGTCGCCCGACAGCCCCTTCGCCGGCGCTGCCGCATCGACGGCCGAACGCACCGCGGCTTTCACGCTGTCCGCATAGCCCGGCCGCGCATACACAGCCGACGGCCCCACCGGCTGGCCGGGCGGCACCGGCGAAAGCTCACGTCCCACCATTCGCACATCGGCGAAGGTCAGCCGGCTCGTGTCGCCCGCGCCGACGTCGATGACGTACTGCGCCGGCTGGTACTGCCTGCCGACGCCCTCGACGCGCACCACATGGCGGCCGGGAGGCACTTCGATGATCGCGGGCGTGGACGGCGCGCTCTCCTTGCCATCGATGAGCAGGCGCGGCGCGCCGCCGTGGACCGCCACGGCGACGTGCCCCGCACGCGACGCAGCGGGCGTTCGCGCGCGCGCGTCGCTCCGCTGCAGCGACTCGGCGCGTTCGGCACGCCGCTGGGCATCGATTGCGATCTTGCGCGTCTCCTCGAGTTCGCGCGCGAGCCGCTCGGCGAGCGTGTCGGAGGCCGGCACGGCGGCCGACGGCGCGTTGTCGGCGGGCTTGCGCAGCTCGTTGACGCCCACCGCCAATGCCGTCAGCACCAGCACGGCGGCAAGCGCGTTCCCCAGCCACTGCCGGCCGCGATGTGACGCGGGGACCGCGCGTTCCGGGCGCGGCGGCGGGGCGGGCGGCGTGACCACCGCCCTGCCGTTTCCGGCGAGCGCCGCGACGAACGCCGAGACGGTCGGGAAGCGATCGGCGGGTTCCTTGGCCATCGCCCGCCGGATCGCCTGCCCGACGTGGGGCGGCAGGCCCTGCCGCACGCTGTCGAGCGCCGGCGGCTGCTCGTTCAGGTGCATGCGCAGGAGTTCCTGCATCGAGACATCCCGGAACGGCCGAAGCCCGCTCAACAGCTCAAACGCGAGGACGCCGAGCGCGTATTGGTCGGCCCGTCCGTCAGGCTTGTCGCCGCGCCATTGCTCGGGCGCCATGTACGCCGGCGACCCCACGACGCCCGTGTGCGACCCCGAGGTGGACGTCACCGCGTCACCGGCAAACGCGCGGGCGATGCCGAAGTCAGCGACCATCGCGTGCCCACCCTCCGACAGCAGGATGTTCGCCGGCTTGATGTCGCGGTGCACGATGCCCTGTCCGTGCGCATAGTCGAGCGCGGCAGCCACTTCGCCCAGCAACCGAATGGCGGCGTCAGGGGCGAGGGCGCCCTTGTCGGCGATCAGCGCCTCAAGACTGCCGCCGCGCACGAAGCGCATGGTGTAGAACGCCGCGCCGTCGCCCTGTCCCACCGCGAAGATCGGGACGATATGCGGATGGTCGAGCCGCGCCGCGAGGCGCGCCTCGCGCTCGAAGCGCGTGAACGCCTCGGGGTTGAGCAGCGGATCGAAGGCCAGGACCTTGAGTGCGACTTCCCGGTCGAGCGACACCTCGCGCGCCCGGAACACGATGCCCATGCCGCCGCGCCCGATGAGCGCGCCCAACTGGTAGGCGTCGCCGATCTGCGCCTGCAGCCGCTGCCGCACCCGTTCCGCCCGCTCCCCGTCGTGTCCGCCGCCCGTGATGACGGCCCCGCATCGCGCGCAGGCCGTGGTCAGCGCGTCGAGCGTAACCCCGCATTGCGGACACGTGGTCGTGACGCCGGCGGGCGTGGTGACGGCATCGAATGGTCCGGAAGGGCTGGCTTGGTCGGTCATGTCGCGTGCACGGGGATCATACGCTCAACGAACGGGGGAGCGCTGGTGTTAGACGGTTGGGATCATCCTGAAGGTTGCGCCGGTCGGGGCGGGTGCCCGCCCCCTGTACCCCCGCCGGGAACTCAAGTTGCCGAACAGTGTGTTCACTGAGTAGATAGGAAGGTCGTCTCGAAGTTGCGCATTCACCAGAGGAGCCCCCGTACATGCTGTTGCGTGCCGTCTCGCTCACCGTGCTCGTTGCCGCCCTGCTCGGGTTGGCAGCGACGTACGCGTGGGCCCAGGGTGACGGACCCCAGGTCGGCGACATCGCGCCCGACTTCTCGCTCCCAGGCGCTTCCAAGGCCGGTGTGACCGAGAAGGCACTGCGCCTCGCCGATTTCCGCGGGCAGACCGTCGTTATTTCGTTCTTCCCCAAGGCGCGGACCAAGGGCTGAACGGTTCAACATGAGGCGTACCGGGATCAGTACGCCACGATCTTCAACGGAGGCAAGGGCGTCGTCGCCCTCTCCATCAGCTCCGACGGCGCGGACGAGCTCGCGTCGTGGGCGAAGGACGCCAATTTCCCCATGCTGTTCGCCAGCGACACGACCGGCGACATCGCGGAGAAGTACGCGACCACGGGCTCAGGCATCGGACCGCTGAAGAAATTCTACAAGCGCGTGGTGTTCGTGGTTGGACCCGACGGGCGTGTGGCGCATGTCTTCCGGCCGTTCTCGGCCCTTTCGCAGGACCAGTACGCGCAGCTCGATTCGGTCGTCGACCAGCTCGCGAAGTCGGCGAAGTAGAAGGCGACGCACCGGCTGGTCGGCGAAAAGGGACATTTTGTCCTCGTCAGACTGGTGTCAAGCAAGGGGGGCGGCGGGCGCGCAAGCGTCCGCCGCCCCTGTTTGTACGGTGTGGTGACGGAGTTCTGACGCCCCCAACTGATCCTGCTCCGCATCCGGCGGCGTGTTCCTGCGCGAGAGGGCTGGATCAGCCGGTTCTCACCCGTCATTTGAGACGAAATGCAGACTTCGACCAACCGCTCGTCCATTCCGTCCATCCGCTCCGGAGCGGTGACGGTTCGGGACCTGTTCGCCGCCTCGCTGATCGCCGCCGACCCCACATCGTTCACGGCACGCGCCGTGCGGCTGCGCCTGCCGACCGACCGGGCGCAGAACCGCGCCACGTGGATCGTCGCGCTGGGCAAGGCCGCGCATACGATGGCGCGGGCGGCCGTGCACGAACTGCGCGAACGGAATGTAGTGATCGCCGGCGGCTTGATCGTGGGACCGGGTCTCGCAGAGCCACCGCATCCGGCCATCGCCGTGGTGGCGGGAGACCATCCGCTTCCGGGCGCTCAGTCGCTCGATGCAGCCCGGGCGCTCGGCGAGCTGTGCGATCGCGTGCCGGGCGGTGACCGGGTCTTTGTGCTGCTCTCCGGCGGCGCCACGAGCCTCGTCGCCGCCCCCGTCGACGGCGTCGACCCGCAGGACTTGACGACGTTGTGCGATGAACTGCTGCGCTCCGGCCTCGACATCGGGCGAGTCAACGCGATTCGCAAGCGGTTCCTGCTCTGGGGCGCCGGTCGACTCGCCCTGGCCCTCGCGCCGGCGCGCCTCGAGTTGATCGTCCTCTCCGACGTCATCGGGGACAACCTCGCCCTCATTGCGTCGGGACCCTGCGTCCCGGACCCGTCTACGGCAGTCGACGTGCGACTCCTCCTGGACGAGACCCAGATGCTGGACCGGACCCCGGCCTCGATGTTGCGCTACCTCGACGCGGTGATGCGCAACGAACTGCCGGAGACACCCAAGTCCGATTCGCCGGCATTCCTGTTCACGGGCGTCCCCGCGGTACAGGGAAACGGCGGGGTGCTCGACGCGGGAGCACTGCGGGCGCGTGTACTGGGGTTTGACCCGGTCGTGACGGTCAACGAGCCACGGCACGGCGAGGCCTCGCACGCCGGTGTGCGCATTGCGGCGGCGGCGATGGCGTTGCCGCGCGGTGGCGTCGCCCTTTGGGGTCGGGAGACGACGGTCACCATGGGTCCCTCCCGGAACAGCGGCGGGCGCTGCCAGGAGATGATGCTCTCCGCCGCGCTGGAGCTCGCGCAGGCGGGGACTGGGGCGAGCGGCATCACGCTACTGGCGGCCGGCACCGACGGCCGCGACGGACCCACGGACGCCGCCGGCGCCATCGTGGACGGCTCCACGGCGGCGCGAATCATGGAGGCCGGCGTCGACCCGGCCGCTGCCCTGCGCGAGCATGCCAGCTATGAGGCGCTGCACCCGTCGGGAGCGCTGCTGAAGACCGGGCTGACCGGAACGAATGTGGGCGATGTTGTCATCGCCGTGAGGATGTAGCGGAGCGGAGCGATTGAGGATCTGGACTCCGGAACGGGATCCAGGACTTCGATAGAGGACGGCGATTCGCGAATCGTCGTCCCTCGTCGAGACCCTGAATCCCGTTCCGGTTTCCAGACCCTCAGTCAGTAGCGATCTCTCCCCTCACAGGTGAAATTGGCTCGCATGCCAGCCGCCCCGTTTACGGTCGCCCTCATCCAGGACGGAGTTGCGTCCACCAAGGCGGAGACGCTCGAGCGCTCGGTTACCAGCATTCGCGCGGCGCACGCGCGCGGCGCGCAGGTGATCTGCCTCAAGGAGCTCTTCGACGCGCCGTATTTCTGCAAGACGCTCGACCCGAAGCGATTCGACCTCGCCGAACCGGTGCCCGGCCCGACGGTCGCGCGGCTGAGCGCGCTCGCGGCGGAGCTCGAGGTCGTGCTGGTGGTGCCGATCTACGAGCGCCAGGCGCCTGGCATCTACCGGAATTCGGCCGTCGTCATTGACGCCGATGGCACGGTGCAGGGCGTCTATCGCAAGATGCACATCCCGCACGACCCGCTCTTCGAGGAGAAGTACTATTTCGCGCCGGGCGACGCCCACGATCCCGTGCAACCCGCCGGTTTGCGGGGCCCGGCCGGCGAGGCGGGCGGCTTCATGGTCTGGAAGACCCGTTATGCCACCATTGGCGTCCTGATCTGTTGGGACCAGTGGTATCCCGAGGCGGCGCGCATCACGTCCCTGCTCGGCGCCGACATCCTGTTCTATCCGACCGCCATCGGCTGGCATCCGGCGGAGAAGGCGGAATGGGGCGAGGCGCAGGTGCAGGCCTGGCGCACGGTGCAGCGCGCGCACGCCGTCGCCAACGGCGTCTTCGTCGCGGCGGCCAACCGCACGGGCTTCGAGTCGGAAGCCGGCACCGACGGCATCGAGTTCTTTGGGCACTCCTTCGTGTACGATCCCTTCGGTCGTGCCCTCGCCGAGGCGGGGACGGAGGAGGCGATCCTGCTCGCCTCTTGCGATCCGGGTCGCGTCGAGGAGACCCGCCGCAACTGGCCCTTCTTGCGTGACCGGCGTGTCGATGCGTACGGCCCGATCCTGAACCGCTGGATCGGCCCGCGGGACGCCTGACGCGATGCCCCGTTTCCCCGCGGAATGGGAAGCCCACGACGCCACGTGGA
>JACREJ010000030.1 GCA_016218305.1 Gemmatimonadota bacterium
CGTTCAGCGCACTACGACGTCGTGGAGCGCCGGGACGCCTGAGGGTCGCTGTCGTCCGGCTTCTTCTTCTCCCCGACCTCGTCGTGCAGCGCGCGCATTGCCGGCGTGTCGAGATCGTCGAACTGACCGCGCCGCGCCGCCCAGACGAAGCCGAGCACGGCGACGAAGACGACGAGCAGCGCCAGCGGCAGGATCAGGTACATCACGCTCATCGCACGGGCTCCGCGCGGGGGATACCCGATGATGCGCCCGCGGAGGCGGCTGCCGCAACGGGCGCGTCGAACGACCGGCCGCGCCAGCTGGCCAGCACCACACTGAGCGAACTCATGGGCATCAGCACCGCCGCAATGAGCGGGTCGAGGATGCCGAGCACCGCGAGCGCCGCGCCAAGGACGTTGTAGGCGATGGAGAAGATGATGTTGTTGCGGATGACGAGCATCGTGCGGTGCGCGCCCTCCACCAGCTCGACGAGCGGCCCGAGCCCCGGACGCGACAGGTAGACATCGGCCGCGCTCATCGACGCTTCGGCGCCGCCGTGCACACCCACGCCCACCGTGGCGGCGGCAATGGCGGCCGCGTCGTTGACCCCGTCGCCCACCATCAGCACGGTGCCGTGCGCGCGCGCTTCCTCCACGCGGCGCAGCTTCTCCTCGGGCGATGCTCCGCCGGTCGCGTCGGCGAGGTCGACGCCGAGGCGCGCGGCCACCCCACGCACGACGGCCGGGTGATCGCCGCTCAGCAGCGCCACACGCCAACCCTGCGCGCGCAGGCGGTCCATGGACGCGCGTGCGTCGGCGCGAATGGGGTCACCGAATCCGGCGCGCGCCACGACGGCGCCGTCCACCGCCACCCAGACCGGCGTGAGCCCTTCCTCGGCGAAGGCCTCGATGCGCACGTCGGGGGCATGCTCGTCCGCCCCGATGCGACGTGCCACGAAGACCGGCGCGCCGACGACGACGTGATGGCCGCTCACCGTGCCCTCGATGCCGCCCCCCGGAGTTTGCGACACGTCCTGCGCGTCGAGGAGTTCCATCACCGGCCACGCCTGCTGCACGGCGACGGCGATGGGATGGTTGCTTTCGCGTTCGAGTGCAGAGATCAGGGGTTTCAGGGAATCGGCGCCTTCCCAGCGCACGAGGCGGACGCGCCCTTCGGTTACGGTGCCCGTCTTGTCGAGCAGGATGAGGCCCGGGTGGTTCAGCGCCTCGATGGCATCGCCGCCCTTGATGAGGATGCCGGCCTTCGCCGCACGTCCGATGCCCATGGCGATGGCGAGCGGCGTGGCGAGGCCGAGCGCGCAGGGGCAGGTGACGACGAGCAGGGCGATGGCGTTGTCGAGCGCGCGCGCGGGATCGGTGCGCAGGCCGTAGACGTACGTGACCGCGGCGACCACCAGCACGACCGCTACGAACCAGCCGGCAATGGAGTTGGCAAGCTGCACGACGGGCGCGCGCCGGCGGGCACTCTCCTCCATGCGGCGGAGGAGCGCACCCAGCCGGCTCATCTCGCCCGCCTGCGTCACCCGCACGTGCAGCATGCCCGTGAGGTTGACCGTGCCGGCATACACGCGCGTGCCCACCTCCACTGCTTCGGGACGCGGCTCGCCGGTGAGCAGCGAGCCGTCCACCGCCGAGCGCCCTTCCGTGACGTCGCCGTCGGCGGCGAATGTCTCGCCGGCGCGCACGTTCATCACCATGCCGGGGAGCAGCGCCTCGGCAGGAATGGAGCGCTCGCCGCCGGCATCCACCACGCGGGCCGCGTTGGGCGCGAGCGAGCCGAGCAGCTCGGCGGCGTCGGCTGCCGCGCGCTGGCCGCGGTTTTGGAGGAAGCGACCGCTCAGGAGGAGGAAGACGAGCGTGCCGACCGCATCAAAGTAGATGGGGCCGCTGCCGCTGATCGTGTTGATGGCACCGCGCGTGAAGCCGGCGAGCAGCGCAATGGCGATGGGCAGGTCGATGTGCAGGCGGCGTGTGCGCACCGACGCAAGCGCTCCCTGGAAGAAGATCCACCCGGGGCCAAAGAGCGACGGGATGGTGAGCAGCAGGGAGATGACGCGGAAGTAGCGCTCGTACTCCGCCTCGATGCCGGTGAACCAGCCGGCGTACTGGGCGAGCGCCAGCAGCATGATGTTGCCGGCGAGCGCCCCGGAGATGCCGATGCGCGTGAGCATCGCGCGGTCTTCCTTGCGACGCATCTCCTCGGCGGCGACGCCACGGTACGGATGCGGGGGGTAGCCGAGCACGTCGAGCTGCTGCGCGATGGCCGACAGCGACACGGCAGACGGATCCCACTCCACATGGGCACGTGCGCGGCGGATGTCGAGCTCGGCGCGCACGACGCCGCTGAGGAGCAGCGGCACGCGCTCCACCAGCCAGACGCACGACGAGCAGTGGACGCCCTCGAGGTAGAGTTCCGTGGCGCAGAGTCCGCCCCGCAGCGGCTTCACGTACAGCGACTGGAACGCCTCGTGGTCGAACTCCTCGTACTTCTTGCCCGTGGGTCGGACGGGGACGTCGCGCTTCTCGCCGAAGGCGTAGTACTGGCCGAGTCCGTGCTCGTGCAGGATGGCGTACGCCGTGCGGCACCCTGTGCAGCAGAACTGGCGCTCCGCCCCGTCCTCGACGAGACCGGCCGGGACGTCGAGTCCGCAGTGGGCGCAGGTCAGGAGGAAGGGGGCAGGGGTGCCGGAGCTGGGTTGCGCGTCAGGGATGGGGCTCATGGGGGGACTGAGCGGAATCGGTGATGGCCGCGGGGGCCGGCTTCGCGAGTGACGCCGGCACCATCTTCCGTGCGTGCATGGCGACCTTGGCCGGGTCCTTCTGGATGCCGCCGCTGAGCGAATAGAGCCCGATGGCTACGAGAACCAGCGCGCTGAAGATCGGCAGGCGGTCGCGCAGCGGGGCGGCGAGGCTGCGGACGCCGACGCCAATGGCGAGCATCATCGGGAGCGTGCCGATCCAGAACGCCGCCATCAGGAGCATCGCGTCGGGGACGGTGCCCGTGCCGGCGGCCGTGATGACGAACGCGTAGAGCCAGCCGCACGGCAGCAGCGTGGTGAGCAGGCCGACGGTGAGGGCGCGCACCGTTGGCGCGAGGTCGCGCACGTCGCGCAGGCGCGACGCCAGCCACTGCTGGGCGCCGGCGAGCGGCGTCGGCATGGGAACCTTCACGCCGCGCACCACGAGCAGCTGCACCACGCCCCACGTGACCATCAGGATGCCGGCGAGCGATGCGGCGGCGCGCGAAACGCCGACGCCCAGGCCCACCTGCTGGATGCCGGCGCCCACGGCGCCGGCGATGGCGCCAAGGATGAGGTACGACACCAGGCGTCCGCCGTTGTAGGCGATGTGTCCCCACCAGCTCGCGCGGGCATCGGCGCCGGCATAGAAGCAGACGAACGGGGTGCACATGCCCGCGCAGTGCACCGAGCCGAAGAGACTCGCGACGAGGACCGCGCCGAGGAGGGTCAGCATTACGGCTTGTCCGGCAGGTAGAGTATCGGCCTGCCGTCACAACACAGGTCGAGGCGCTGCGTGGTGACGAATCGTTCGCTGCCGCGCACGGCCTCCACGTTCATGTCCCAGAGTCCGCCGCGGTTCACGGGCAACGCGGCGAGATATTTGTCGCCCGCTGCGGCGGCGGTGGCGGTGAAGACGTCGTTGCTGCGCGCCACCGCGTGCGCGGCGAGGCGCACGATGGCGCCGTGGACCGGCGCCCCTGTGGAGTCCACCAGCACCGCGGTCACCGTCGCTTCGGTCGCCGAGATGCGCACCGCCTCGAGGGAGAGGCGCCATCCGAGGCGCTCGCTGCGCTGCCGCAGCGCCTGATCGGCGTCGAAGCGCACGGCGCGCCGGTAGTAGTCCTTGGCGATCGCCACCGACGGGTCGTCGTTGGCGCGCATCATCACGTAGATGTTGGCCGCCACGGTAAGCACGAGCACGACGGCCACGCCGATGGGCCACTGCAGGCCGCGCTTCATTGGGGCCGCCCGTC
>JACREJ010000023.1 GCA_016218305.1 Gemmatimonadota bacterium
GGTGCCGATGCGCTTGCCCGGGATGCCGCCGTTCTTCATCGAGAACTCGGGGTCGATGCCGAGGTGGAAGTTCGGACGCGACAGGAACTTCTCGAGGCGCGGCAGTTCCTGCGCCAGTGTGCTCTTGCCCACCTGGATGTCGAGGAAGACGAGCGCGTTGCGTCGCGCCGCCCACGTCGCCACCCGTTCGATGAGTTCGTCGGGCATGCGCGCGCGGTACATGCCGTCGGAGCCCGGCCCCGCCTGCGCGACGACGGCGATGAGGTGCAGGGCGGGCTGCACCGGGGTGGTGGGGTCGGCGAGCGTCCACGCCTTCACCTCGGCGTCGAGCATCGACAACATGGATTCGGGTTCGTACTCGCCGAGCACGCCCATGCGCTTGGACAGCGGATTTCCGTAGTACGCGATGATGCGCTTGGCCGGGAGGATGGAGCCGGGGAGCGGGTCGGGTCCCTTCACGGGCCAGCGCAGGGCGTAGATCGAGTCGAGCTTCGCCTCGCTGTCCACTGCCACGGCGGGCTTCTTCGTGGCCTTGGAGGGGCTTTTCTTGCCGGTGGTTGTCGACTTCGCCGCCGCGGGCTTGGCGGTCGCGGGCTTGGCGGCAGAGTTCACCGTCGTGGCCGGCGCGCCGCTCTGCGCAAACACCGGGAGCGCGACGACACCGAGGGCGACCACGCGGGCGAGGGAGCGAATCAGGGTCATGGGTTGGCTTGGGGGGCGACGGGTGCGGCGCGATTGGCTGCTGGGAAAGCTAACAGGGGCGTGCCGCAAACACCGTCGTGCCGAAACGTCCTGGGGGAACTGAGAATGCCGCGCTGATTCCAGCGTGGCGAGCCGTCTTTAACCCCAGTTCTTGCAGTCCTCCGTGGCCCTTCGTGCTCCTCTGTGTCTTTGTGATGGAGAAGCCCCGTCCCCGCAGTCCTCCGTGGCCCTCTGTGCTCCTCCGTGTCTCTGTGATGAAAAGCCCCGTCCCCTCCGTTCCGCCACTACTTGTCGATGATCTCGATGCGGTGATCGGCGCGCAGCGGATACTGCCCCGCCACTTCGATCTCGAGCTGCACAATGTACGCGCCCTTCTTGAGCGTGCCGATGTCGAGTTGCACCGCGCGGGGCGACGTGGTCCGGCCGCGCGCGGTCATGTCGTTCACGGAAACGCTCACCGGCGTGGCCTGGCGCACGATGCGCAGGTTCTGGTTCTTGCGCCGCAGGAATCCCCCCTCCTCCACTTCGCGCACCACGGTGACGGTGAGCTTGATCTGCTCGCCGTCGGGGTTGGTGCCGTACGTCTCCCAGTAGACGCCGAGCGGCGCAGACGAGCGCACCCGCTCGGTGGGGAGGGCGAGCGCGAGCGCTTCCTCCACGGATCCCGGCGGCGCGCGCGCGGGCCGGTAGAAGAGGAGGTCCGACACGGTGACGCGCGTGTCCACCGCGTACGGAGGATGCACGCCGTACCGCGCGCGGGCGACGATGGCGGAGTCCGGCGCCCAGACCTCGCCGCTGAAGAGCAGGGCTCCCCACGGTCCCGTCACCGACATCGTGTCACGCGCGCTGGCGCGCTCGCGTGTGGTTATCCGCGGCCTGGGCTGCTCGCCCGGGGTTACCACCATCGCCGCGCGGCGCTGCGCCGCGTTGGCGAGGCTGGGCACCCCCGAGACATCATACGCCATCACGAGCAGCGCCGAGTCGCCGCGGCGGAACATCGCCTGCTGGTGCTCGAGCGCGAGGAGTGTGCGCGCATAGGGCGGCGCGTACCGGCCAATCACGGGCGGGCGATGCAGCCGCCAGTGCGCCGAATCGGAGAGCGCCGGATTGGCGAGCACGTTGCCGGCCGGGATATACCGGTACGCGGGCGACTCCTCATCGGTGACAATGCTGAAGCCGCCTTCCCGCGGATCGCCGGGGCCCTTGGCCCAGTATCGCGGCCAGCCGAAGCGCAGCAGCAGCTCGCGTTCGTCGTCGTCGAAGCCGAACTGGTACGCGCCGGGCGCGTCCCTGTAGAGGCGCACCATCAGCTGGCGCGCGTTCCACTCGCTGCGCGAGTCGTTGCCGCGCAGGCCGTAGAGCGTGCGCGCATACCACCAGACGCGATCCTCGAAGGCGTCGCGCTCGGCGCCGCAGGTCATTCGCCGATAGGGCTGGCGCGTGTCGTCGTCGATGAGCAGCGAGATGTCGCGCCACTGGCAGCGTTCGCGGTCGCTCATCTGCGCCTGGACCGCGATGAAGCCGCTGTCGGCGGCGGCGTAGTTGCCGCGGAGGTGCTGGCTCAGGGCCACGAGGGCGTCGCACCACCATCCGCCGGCGCGGCACTGCCGGGCCGCGGCCAGCGCGGCGTCGTAGCGCTTGGCCTCGGCGAGATAGCGCACGCGCTGTCCGGCAATCCACTGGTTGGCGGGGACGACCTGTGCGAGCGAGTCGAGCACGCGCACCAGCGTGTCGCGCGCCTGCGAAACGACCGGAAGCTCGATCGCCTTGGGCGCCTTCTCGTCGTACCAGTAACACCAATTTCCCACCTGCTCGTCGCAGTTGCCGGGACGGCTGTTGTGGGCGTTGGGGAGGTTGCCCCGGCGCAGCAGTTCGAACCGCCGCTGCGCGACGCGCGCCGCGCCTTCCGGCGTGGCGGTATCGACGGCGATCTCCGGAATCGGCGCAGGCTCGACGCGCCGCCCCTGCGGTGGTCCGCCGGCGGGCATGCCGCCGCCCGGGTTCACGGGGCGCTGTGCCGCCAGCGCGACCGGCGCACAAAGCGCCGCGATCAGCGTGGCGCGAAGGAACGGGAGTCGAGGTCTCATCACGGAGGGCACGCGGAACCCGGCGGGGGGAAGGGGCGCGAACAGCACCCTCTTAATATGCTCTCCGGTCGCCGCAGTTCCCCAGTGGCTCGACTACTCCGACCCCACGAGCGCCTCGAAGCGCGGGTGGCCACGCAGGGAGGCGACGTCGGGATCCCGTGCGATCCACTCCCGGTTGCCGAAGCCGAGCCGGATGCACTCGGCGAGGCAATCCAGCGCCTCCTCGGCGCGTCCCTCGAGGGCATACAGGCAGGCGACGTTGTAGCAAACGCCGGCGTCCTCCGGGTCAATCTCCAAGGCGCGGCGCGCCCACTCGAGCCCTTCCTCCGGCCTGCCGAGGCGACAGAGCGCCACCGCGCGCATGGTGGCCGCGCGCGGGTCGTCGGGGTGGAGCAGCTGGTGCCGCTCGGTGACCGAGAGCGCCTTGCGATACCCCTCCATGGCCTCCGCATGCTGTCCGTCGGCCTCGTACGCCTGGGCGGCGAAGAACCGTGCCTCGGGACTCTCGCGCACGCGGGCGGCCTCCTCGAACCAGCGGGCGGCCTCGGTCAGCTGGCCGCGCTGGAAGCACTGCCGCGCGCAGAAATACCGGGCCTCGAACTGCGCCGGGTCGAGGCGAATGGCTGTCTGAAACTCGGCGGCGGCCTCGTCGTGGCGCTTCATCTGGAAGAGCGCGAATCCGCGCGACGCGTGCGCCTCGGCGAGGTCGGGATTGAGTTCCAGCGCGCGCCGGCTCGAGGAGTCGGCCTGCTCGAGCTCCGGGACGGCCGACGGGTAGTACATGTGGAGCAGGGCACTGCAGTCGGCGATGCCGGCGTACGCGAGGGCGAAGCCGGGGTCGGCCTCGATGGCGCGCGTGAACAACTCGCGGGCAAAGAGCAGGCTCTTCTTGCGCGCCTGATGGAAGAACTGGCGGCCGCGCAGGTAGTACTCGTATGCGGTGGGGTCGGCGGTGGGAGCGCGGGCGAGCGCCAGCAGTTCGGCCTCGGTCAGCATGAGCTTGAGCGCCTGCACCACGTTGCGCGCGATCTCGTCCTGAATGGCGAAGACGTCGCTCATCGGCCGCTCGAAGGTGGCCGACCAGCGCGCGCAGCCGTCGCTCACCTCGATGAGCTGCACGGCCACGCGCAGCTGATCCTCGAGTTGGCGCACGCTTCCTTCGAGGATGACGTCGACGCCGAGCTCGCGTCCGATGCGCCGGATGTCGCCGCGCGCATCCTTCAACGCGAAGGCGGAGGTGCGCGACGCCACGCGGAGCGCGTGCACGCGGCCGAGGGCGTTGGTGATCGCCTCGGCGAGCCCTTCGCCGAGGAGCGTATCGGCCGCGTTGCCGGACAGCGAGACGAACGGCAGGACGGCGATGGCGTGGTGGCCGTTGTGCCGGGCCACCGGCTCGACGGCGCGGAGCGCGGCGGCGATGTCGGCCGCGTTGTCGAAGCGGTCCTCCGGGAAGACCGCCAGCGACCGGGCGATGATGGCCTCCAGCGCGTGCGGCACCGCGTCGAGACGCTCGCGCGCCACGGCGGAGATGCCGGCGACCTTGCCTCCCCGCGCGGCGGCGCGGTCGAGCAGGGTCTTGGGTCGTGCGCCGACGACCATCTCGTAAATGACGCAGCCAAGACTGAAGATGTCGGCGCGCGGATCCACCTCGAGGATGCCGCTCGCCTGCTCGGGGCTCATGTAGCCCGGCGTGCCGAGCACGAGGCCGGGACCGGTGTCGTTGCCGGGAATCGAGTGAATGGCGCGCGCGATGCCGAAATCGGTGACCATGGCCTCGTCACCGGCGATCATGATGTTCTCGGGCTTGATGTCCCGATGGATCACGCCGCGACTGTGCGCGTAGCCCAGCGCCGAGGCGACGTCGCCGGCAATGCGGACGATCTCGTCCACCGCCAGCGGCGGGGCGGTGCGCAGCCGGGCGCGCAGCGTGACGCCCTCGACATACGGCATCACGTAGTAGAGCATGCCGTCCTGCTCGCCGGAGTCGAACATCGGCACGATGTGCGGATGGCTCAGCACGGCCGCGATGCGGATCTCGCTGAGAAAGCGATCGGAGCCGAGCGCGGCGGCGACGTCGGGGCGGAGGATCTTGAGCGCGACGCGTCGGTCGGCGTGCTTGCGGTCGCGGGCGAGAAAGACCGTCGCCATCCCCCCTTCGCCGAGCGATGCTTCGAGTCCGTACCGGTCGGAGAACACCTGCCGCAGGTGCTCGAGAACGCCGACTCGTGGGTTCTCATTCAAGTACATAGCGCCCCTCTCCGATTCTACGCAGGCCCGGCCGCGGCGGATAGGCCGCGATGGTGCTGAGGGGGCTGCCCGCGGCGAGGCGGGCGGCGCGCACGGCGGCAATGCGCGGATGGGGAGCCGGATCGTCGCGCGCGTGGTACATTCCGCCCGTCAGTGTCTTGGTCCCTGCATCGGCTTCCATCGTTTACTGCCCATCCGTGCCAACCATCATCTTCGAACCGCTGCACGCCGACGTCGCTCCGCCTGCGCGCGCTACCGCGCACAGCGCTGGGTACGACCTCGCTGCATACCTTACGGGACGCATGGTCAGGGTGTTTCTGGACGGCGTCATGTCGGAGCGCCCGGTCGCGCAGCGCGACGGCGTGGCCGTGCTCGTGCTCCACGCCGGCGAGCGCGCACTCGTGCCGCTTGGCTTCCGCGCGCGGCTCCCGGAGGGCTTCGAGGCGCAGGTGCGTCCGCGCTCCGGTACGAGCCTCAAGACCGACATCGTGATTGCCAATGCGCCCGGCACGATTGATGCAGACTACCCCGAGGAATGGTGCGTCCCCGTGCGGCACGGCGGCACGCGCGACCTCGTCATCGCGCACGGCGAGCGGATTGCGCAGATGGTACTGGCTCGACATGAGATTCTGGAGTTTACGCCTGGGGCGGTGAAGGCGACGACGGATCGGAGTGGGGGGTTCGGGTCGACTGGACGGTGAATTGGGAGTATGAGCTCGGATGCGGATCGACGAGTGGGATTGGCGATTTGGATTTGTGATTTCTGGTACGAGTGAGGGGAGCCTTTTCGGCTCCCCTCATCGATATCCGTATCACTTCTCATCATCGCGAATCCGATTCGCGATTCCCAATCCGAAGTCCCCAATCCGCAATCTCCTGTAGAGCTCCTAATCCCCACTCGGTTTGAGGAGTCTTGCGACTTCCGCCTGGCCAGCAAGCATCCGTTCCACCTCCGCGGAGATGTCCGCCGCCAGCCCGATGTGCGTCGTCAGGCCGGCCACCGTCAGCGACCCCGCGTGCAGGCGGAGCAGATTGAGCCGGATGGTCTCAAGCGCCGCCACAGTTTCGCCGAGCTTGGCCTGGATGGCGTCGCGATCGCGCCGTACGGGTTCATACGGTTCGGTGGAGGCCGCCTCGCCGGCATCGCTGATCACTTCCTGCAGTGAGTCGAGATGGCGGCGCAGGGCCTGCGCGTCGTCCTGCAGGCGGTGCAGCACCGACGGTAGGTCGCCCAGCTGGTCGCGGGTAGCGCGCGGCAGGCCGTGGTACAGGCTCTCGGCCGCCATGCCGAGCGAGAGTTCCGTGGCGCGGTGCGTGATCGCCGAGCCGGTGACGGGGCCGCGGACGAGCCGCCGGCCAATGGCCCACGCGGCACGTCCGATGGGGCTCTTCCAGACGCCGGCCCAGAAGCCGGTGTCCACGTCGCGGTGCCGTTGACTCAGCGCAAGGTACCCGCCCGTCGAGAGGATCATGGTGGTCCAGGAAACCAACCACGCAAACGGCACCCACTCAGCCAGCGAGCCCTTTGGGAAGTTGCTCAGTGTCCACTGCACGAAGCCAGCGACCGAAACGACGGCCGCAACGCCGCTGACTTGCGCCGTCAGCTTCAACACGCGCTCGAGCCGCGTGGGCCCACGGAGGTTCGAGACGGCGAGTTCCTCGCGCGCCGCGTCGACTTCTGCCTGGAAGGCCGGCGCGAGGTCGATGTGCGCGAAGCCCATCTTCGCCAGCCGACGCGCGGCGGAAACCAGCGCGGCGAACGGAAGCAGCGTCGAGGCGCCGAGAAACGCGCCGAAGCCAGCCCATCCTCCAAAGCCCGCGGACACGCTCACGGATCCGATGAGCACGCCGAATGCAGAAATCAGCGTCCCGCCGCCGTCGAGCCGCGCATTGCGCTTCACGAAGGCACGCAGCGCCACCGGGATCTCGCGGCGCTGCTCCAGCGCCACGCTCAATTGCTCTGCCAGCGCCGTGGCGCTCGCCGGACGGTGCGCCGGGTCCTTGGCGAGACAGCGGTCCACGAGCGACGCGATCTTGCGCGGCACCGGGAGGCCGAGCGAGCCCAGCGGTGCCGCCGGCTCCGTGACTTGCTTGGCGAGCACCTCGGTTGGCGTGGCGCCCTCGAACGGCAACCGACCGGAGAACAGATAGAACGCGGTGGCGCCGAGCGAGTACAGGTCGCTGCGCGCGTCCAGCTCGTGGCCGAGCGCCTGCTCGGGGCTCATGAACTCGGGCGTACCGCTCACGCCGTCGCCGAGGTCGTCGCCGAGGGCTGCGGCAATGCCGAAGTCGGCGACGAGCACCCGCTGCGATGTCGACTCGATGAGGATATTGTCGGGCTTCACGTCGCGGTGCACGACGCCCAGGGCGTGCGCGCTGGCCAGCGCCCACGCCGTCTCGCGCAGGACGCGCGCCCCCTCCGATGCCGGCAGCGGCCCGCGTGTGCGCACGCGGTGCGCGAGCGACTCGCCATCCACGAATGCCATCACGTAGTAGACGAAGCTCCCCACCTCGTCGACCGCGTGGATCGGGATGATGTTCGGATGCGACAGCTTGGCGGACATCCGCGCCTCGCGCAGGAAGCGCTGGCGCAGCGTCGGGTCAATCGCGCGCTCCGGCGGGAGCAGCTTGATGGCGACGGGACGATCGAGGTGCACCTCGCGTGCGAGGTAGACCACGCCCATGCCGCCACGACCGAGTTCGCGGTCAATGGAATACCGCCCCGCCACGGCCGTCTGGAAGGCGACGAAGAGATCGTCGAGGGGGGCCGACATGCGTCCGCTCAGCTGGCCTGCGGCGGCGCGGACGGCGGCGGAGGTGCGGGTGGCTCCGTCGTGGTGGGCTCGGCCGGGAGGTTGAGTGCGCGCCGCAGCGCGGCGTCGAGCACGGCCACGTCCACGGGCTTGTGCAGATACTCGAAGGCGCCGAGCGCCATGATCTCGTTCACGACATGCGGATCGTGGATGCCACTCAGCACGACGACGGGGATCTGCATCGTGCGCGACGAAGCCTTCAGCCGCTCCAGCACGGCGCGGCCCGTGCCGCCGGGCATCTGGATGTCGAGCACCACGACGTCCGGCGGGCTCTTCATGGCGACCATGAACGTGTAGGTCGCATCATAGGCGGCCGACACCGAATAGCCCTTGGCGCGCAGCTGCGCCGACAGCATCATCGTCTGCACCTTGTCGTCGTCGGCGAGGAGCACCATGGCCTTTCGCTTCATTCGGTCATCTCCCGCAGGGCCGGGGTGAGACGCTCGAGGGCAGCTTCGAGCACGCGCAGGGCGCCGGCGACCTGCGACAGGTCGCCGGCGCGTCCGCACGCCTCGAGGCGCGCCGCCGCCGCTGTCGCCTCGCTCGCCACGAAGTTGCCGACCGACCCCCGCAGGAGGTGCGCGGCCTGCTCGAGCGCCGCGGCGTCACCGGCCGCGACCGCCCGTCGCACGGCGTCGAGCTGGCGAGGGCATTCGCTGAGAAACAAGGCCGCCATGGCGCCGGCGAGCGCGGTGTCGCCGTGCAGCGTGCGGAGGAACGCGTCGCGGTCGAATGGAAGTGCCGCTTGGGGGTCAGTCGGTTGCATCAGGGTCCGGCGTTCGGGGTCGAAGGCGCCTTAACAGTAGCGATTGGAAACCGCCGTCGCACATCCCGCTAGGGTGTCACCTTCGGCCAGTGCGCGTCCAGCCGCGTCATGATCGCCGCGTAGGCCTCGATGCCGTCCCACAGGTTCTGCAGGCGGAGGTTCTCGTCCTTGGCGTGCTGGTTGTCGTCATGGTTGGCGATCGGAAAGATCACCAACGGCACGCCAAGCCCGTGCTCGATCATGCTGGTGGGCAGCGAGCCTCCGAGCGTCGGCACCCGCAGCACCGGCTTGCCGAGCATCTCATCGAGCGTGGCGGTAAGGGCCTGCGATACCGGCTGGTCGAGGCTGACGCGCGTTGCCTCGTCGCCCGCCCCCCACGCCAGCCGCACGACCTTCCGGTGGGCCAGCCGTTCGGCGTCCGTGGCCACGGCGTGCGTGACGTACCAGCCGTTCGCCTTCAAGTGGGACTCCACCAGCTCACGGATGCGCGCCGGCGTTTGCCTGGGAACGAGGCGGAAGTCGAACGAAGCCTTGGCCTCCGTGGCGATGGCATTGGCGGCCAATCCCTCGACCTGCCCGACGCGCATGCCGCGCATGTTGATCGCCGGATACAGGATGCGCTCGGCGAGCAGGGCGTTCTCCGCCTCGGTGCCGCCGAGCAGGAGCTCGCGGCGCAGGGCGCTGTCCACCGGGGGGAGCGACCGCACGGCGGCGAGTTCCTTGGCGGTGGGCGGCACCACGTCGTCGTGGTAGCCCTTGATGAGGATGCGGCCGTCCACATCGCGCATCGAGCGGACGAGATCGGCGAGGAGCATGCCCGGGTTGGGCGCCCAGTTGCCGTAATGTCCGCTGTGCAGTGCCTTGGCGGGGCCGTAGACGGTGAGTTCGAGCCCCATGGCGCCGCGCGCGCCGAACGCGACCTGCATCTCGCGGCTCTGATGCGTGGGGCCGTCGCAGAACAGCCAGGCGTCGGCGGCGAGCAGACTCTTGTTGGCCTCGAGGATCTGGGGGAGGTGCGCCGAGCCCGACTCCTCCTCGCCCTCGAAGAAGAACTTCACGTTGATGGTGGGCGCCTTGCCGAGGGCCTTGAGTGCGTCGAGCGCATTCAGGACGGCGATGATGGGCGCCTTGTCGTCGCCCGCACCGCGCGCAAAGATGCGCGCCTCAGGGTTGAGCCGGCCGCGCTCAGGAACCGGCACGTCCACCCAGTCGCGGCCGCGCAATTCGCGCAGCTGCGCGGAGAACGGCGCGCCGCCCCGCCACTCGGCGGGATCCACCGGCTGGCCATCGTAATGCGCGTAGACGACGATTGTGCGGGTGGCGCCGGGGGCGCGCAGCTCGCCGAAC
Source organism: Gemmatimonadota bacterium (assembly GCA_016218305.1). Lineage (GTDB taxonomy): Bacteria > Gemmatimonadota > Gemmatimonadetes > Gemmatimonadales > Gemmatimonadaceae > PNKL01. The sequence goes on from JACREJ010000023.1 coordinate 9,963, forward strand.
ACCGCGGGCGGCCACGCGCCGTTCTCGAGCAGCCGCGCGCTCACCCCGCGCCTGGCCAGCATGCCGACGATGGCCGTGGCGTTCTTCCGCAGCGCCTCACCGTCGTTCTTGGTGTTCGGGATCGCCAGGAACTCGGCGTATTCCCTGACGATCTGCGGTTCGCGAGCCTCGCGCCATGCTCGTACCTCGGAGCGAAGCGTCTGCGCATCGAGGGACGACACGAGGAGGAGCAGCAGGAAGGGCAGGGAGCTGGGGCGCATGGTGTTCGGAGTGTGAGACAGAGTGAGCCAGAGTGAGACAGCGTGCGACTGCGTGCGACAGCGTAGGACAGTTATTGCACACGAGAACGGCGAAGAACGGCGGAGAACGGCGAAGAACGGCGAAGCACGGCGAAGAACGGCAGCGATAGCATGGGCGGGCGAAGGAAGAGCACGGCGACCGTGGGTGTCGATGCCCGCTCGACAGGCCGGCCATCACGAATCCTGATCACCTATCCAAATCGCGAATCCCGATCGCGATCCCAATCCGAGCTCCCAATCCGAGCTCCCAGCGCGAGCTCCCCATCCTCTACCGCTTGCGAAGCCCCTTCCCGGCCATGACCCCCGTCGGCTGTCCCTCGGCAACCGCCGCCTTCCCGTTCACGAAGACCCAGCGCATCCCGACGCTCAGGTTGGTCGGTTGCACGTAGGTCGCGAGCTCGCGAATCGTCTTCGGATCGAAGACGATGACATCGGCGTAGTAGCCCGTCTTGAGCCAGCCGCGCTCCGTGATGCCATACACGTCCGCCACCTGGGCCGACGCCGACTGCACCATGCGCTCCATCGCGATGACCGGCTTGTCGAGGACATAGCGCCGGATCTTGCGCGGATACGTGCCATACAGGCGCGGATGGCCCCCGGACCCGTCGGAGCTGGTCATCACGTACGGGTCCTTCATGAACGTCTCGATGTCGGCCTCGGTCATGTTGAACGAGGCCACGCCCATGTCGATGCCCTGGCGAATGAGCTCCAGCGCGGTCTCGGACGCCGGCATCCCCGTCTCGGCAGCCACCTGCTTCAGGAACTTGCCGATGTAGGGCTGCGCATTGGCCCCGCCGTTGATGAGCAGGAGGGTGCTATCGCCGCCGCGGCGGCGCAGGTTGTCGCGCATCTGCACCAGGATTCGCTCGCGCGTGGCGGGGTCGGCGATGCGGGCCAGCAGCGAATCACGACCGCCGGCCTGCGCCCAGCGCGGGAGCAGTGCGGCGCTCAGGCCGGTGCCGCTCGCCGTCCATGGGTACTGGTCGGCCACCACCATGTGCCCCGACGCGCGCGCCTCGCGCATCAGGCGCAGCACGCTGTCGGCGTACCCCCACACGTCCACGCCGAGGGCCTTCACGTGGCCCAGGTTGGTGGTGAGGCCCGATTCACGGCCAATGCGGATGGCCTCACGCACCGAGTTCATCAGTCCGATCGTGTACGAGCTTTCGTCGCGCTGGTGCGTGTCGTAGACACCGCCGTACGGCTTGGCGGCCGAGATCACGGCGATCGCTTCCTCGATGCTGGCGTAGCTCTGCGGCGCGTAGAAGAGGCCGGAGCCGACGCCGTAGGCGCCCTCGCGCATGGCCTTGTCCACGAGCTTCCGCATGCTATCCACCTGCGCCGGCGTCGCCGGGGCCGAGGACGGACCGAGCACAAGGCTGCGCAACGTGCCAAACCCCACCATGGCGAAGGTGTTGGTGCCCAGCCCCTTCTGCTCGGTCTCCGTCTGGATGCGGGCGACGTCCCAGGGGCCGCGACCGTCCGGGCTGTTCGTCACGGTGGTGACGCCCTGCATCAGCGCGGGGATGTTCTTGCGGCGTTCGTCGTTGAACCGGTCCACGCCTTCCATGGAGTGCGTGTGCGGGTCGATGAAGCCCGGCGCGACGATGAGCCCCGTGGCGTCGATGACCTTTCCGGCCTTCACCTGCGCCTTGGCGGCATCCCCGATGAAGACGATGCGGTCGCCGCGAATGCCGATGTCGGTGACGCGCGCCGCGCCGCCGGAGCCATCGTAGACCGTGCCGCCCTTGACGAGGATGTCCACCGAGTCGGCGCGGGCGACGGTGAAGGCGAGGAGCAGGGGCAGCAGCATGGACATGGTGGGCTCGGCGGGTGGAAGTGCTCACTGAAGCTCGGCGACCTACACTCTCAACGGAAGAGGGAGGAGAAGCGCTGGATCCGGCCTCAACGAAAAAGCGGAGGGCGTCCGGGCATCGAACGCCCTCCGCCCCCCTGACGTCGTCTGGCCGTCAGTTCTTCGGGTCCAGCATCTTCTCGATCTGGTAGCGCACGTCCTGCAGGTGCGCGCGGGTGCTGGCGTCGCCGGCCTTGCCGAGCGCGGCGCGGGCCTGCGCATCAATGGCGCGCACCTCGGCGCGGAGCAGCGCCTTGGTATCCGTGGACGGCCGGGGCGCGGCCGTGACCAACTGGCCGTTCGACGCGCCAAAGGAGATACGCGGCATGGTCGACGGCGGAGCGGCCAGCTTGGCCGCAACCGCCTCGAGGTAAATGCGCTGCAGGCCGCGACGGAACGCGTCGACGCGCACCGTGCCGCCGCTCAGCTCTCCCCAGATGCTGGCGCGGACGTCGCCCAGCAGTTCGGCGAGGGGGTACGTCGGTACGCCGGGCACCGGGTTCGCATCGTACTCTGACAGCCGGTTCATCCGCTCATCGCTGAGCAGGCCGCCGAGAATGCCGCGCTGGAAGCTGTTGACGCGCGCCACCGCTCCCTCCGGCTCGATACGCCGCAGGATGGCCGGATCGAGCAGCCAGGTCGGCGTCTTGAAGACCTCCGCGCTCACGAATTGCACGGCCTCGCGCTGGCGATCGCGCGGGAACGGCGTGAAGCGCGGCCCCGGCTGCGAGCCGTACTTCTCGCGCACCTGCGAGCCGCCCACGATGTTGACCACGTGGCGCACCTCATTGCCGAACTGGCCCCAGATGCGGCCATATCCCTCGCGGAGCATCGACACGTCGTCGAGCGGCTTCGTGACGGCCGGGGCCAGCATGGGCACCAGACGCTTGAGGTTCTTGATGCCAAGGCGCGTGCTCTTCACGGGATCGGCGTCGCCCACTGCCTCGGTGTGGGTGAACGGGTCGGCGCCAAACTCGTCGGGGCTCGCGTAACGCAGCCATGGAATCGAATCCTGCATCCGCGCCAGCTCGTCGAGGACGGGGCGCTCCTCGTCCGGCGTCTTCGCCGAGGGGATCGGCATGTAGCCCCACTGGATCGCGTACTTGTCCCACGGGCCGATGCGGGGGATCAGGTCCTCGAGCGCAATGCCGTCTTCCGGTTGCGCGACGTAGTTGAAGCGCGAGTAGTCCATGATCGACGGCGAATGACCCATCTTGGCGACCCACGTCTTCGAACGCACGGAGTCGGCCGGGTACATGGCCGAGCCGATCTGGTCGTGCGGCAGGCCGAGCGAATGGCCGACCTCATGGGCAACGACGAACTCCACGAGCCGCCCCTGCAGCGAATCGGGGAGCGGCAGCGTCTTCATCCGCGGATCGACGGCGCCGACCTGCGTCCAGTACCACCACGTCTGCAGGTTCATGATGTTGTGGAACATGTGCACGTCGGCGTTGATGATCTCGCCGCTGCGCGGGTCAGACACGTGCGGTCCGTACGCGTTCTCGATGCGCGACGCGAGCCAGCGCACCGACGAGTAGCGCGCGTCCTCGGGCGACCAGTCGGGATCCTCTTCCTTCGAAGGCGCCTCCTTGGCGATGATGGCGTTCTTGAACCCCGCCGCCTCGAACGCGGGCTGCCAGTCTTCAATCCCCTTCTTCACCCAGGGCACGAGCCACGCCGGGGTGGCCGGGTCCACGTACCAGACAATCGGCTTCACCGGCTCGGAGATCGCGGCCGAGGGATCCTTCTTCTCCAGCCGGAAGCGCGCGATGAAGGCGCGCTCCTGCGCGCGCTGCTCCGGGCGCGAGTAGTCAACGGTGGTGGTGTGGAAATAGCCGACGCGCGAGTCGCGGAGACGCGGCATCATCGGCTTCTCCGGCAGGCGCACCATCGACCAGTGCATGACGTACGACTTCGACATGGGCGGCGCGCCCGGCGGTGGAGCCGAGGCCGGCACGCCCGGGAATGGCGACTGCGGCGACGGGGTGACGTTCATGGTGAGCGTCGCCTCGACTTCGATGTTGGTCGGGTAGGTCGCCGCGCGATCGATGAATGACCTGGCGGCGTCGAGCGTGCCACGCACACTGGCGGTGATCGACATCTCCGTGGGTGGCGCCGTGTACAGGCGCGTCACGTCAATCACGGCGGCTGAATCCGGGCCATACGCCTCGACGTTGAAGGCGCCGAGAATCGCGTCGAAGTTCGAGACTTCCACGGCCTTGGCCACCGGGGCCGATGGATCGGCCATGATGGCAAACGACACCGACCGGAAGAGGATGCGATGGTCGCGACGCTCCCAGCGCACCACGCGGTCGCCAAGCTCGTCACCGCCGTACCCCTGACCCTCGCTGTTCTTGGCGATGGACGTCACGAGCAGCATGTCCTTGCCGAGTTCACTGCGCGGAATCTCGAAGTACAGCTTGCTGCCGATTCGGTGCGTCTTGAACAACCCCGTCTTGGTCTTCACGTCACCGCGAATGACGGTGGCGTACGGGCGCGGGCTGGGCTCCTGCGCGGCGCCGGGGGCGCCGGGGGCGCCGCCGGGTGCGGCAGGGGTCGGGCGTGTGGTGTCAGGCCGGGCGGCTCCGGCGGCCGGAGTGTCCGGCTTGCCGGCCTCGGCGGCCGGGGTGCGCGCGGGCTGCGGCGCGGAGGTCGGCGCGGGCGTCTTGGCGCAGGCGGCCAGGGCAATCAGCGCGAGGGAAAGATGGGAGAGGCGCACGTGTTCGGGTTCCTCGGTGAATGGTGAGAGCCGCGAGGTGAAGCAGCCTGCGGGACCTACGGATCGGGATCGATGACAAGGCCGGCCGGCAACGCGAAGGTGGCATACATGCCCAGCGTCACGCCATGTGACGCAAACCACCCCTGGTTCACTTCAATTGCGTACCGCATCGGTCCAGCGTTGAAACCGCCGACTGGCGTCGTCGTGTTTGGCGTCATGTCGGCGAGAAAGATGACCTTCTTGTTGGCATCGAGAAACGCGATCGAGAGGGGGATCGGCGTGTCCTTCATCCAGAAGCTGCGCTGCCGCTCGTCGGCGAAGACGAAGAGCATGCCGCTGTCGGCCGCCATCCGGCTGACGCCCATGAGTCCCTGCGCGCGCGACGCCCGCGTCGCCGCGATCGCCACCTTCACGGTGGCGCCGTTCAGCGTCACGGAATTGGCGGTCGGCGCGGTCGAGCCCGGCGGGCTGGACGGCGAGTCGCTGCAGCCGGCGGCGACCACGAGCATCGCAACGGAGCAGTGCAGGGCGAGAAAAGTCCGGGGAGCCATGGCGCATTGAAGATGCGCGCCGGCCGGGACGGGCGCCACGTTCGCTGCCACGTGAGGTTGGCTGAACCGCCTTGCCGCGGATTACGCGGATGGGAACGGATTGCACGGATCCCGCCAAGGGTATCCCCAACGCCGTATCCGTGCCATCTGCTCGCATCAGCGTAATCCGCGGCAAGGTAGTTCGCTGTGTGATCAGCCGACCTCAGCGGCTGCAGGGGCCGCCGAGTCACCGCGGCTTCCGCGCCCCCTTCTCGCCGAGCGGCGCCGAGCGCGGCGCGCCGGCGCGAATGGCGGCGTCGCCGAACTTCTCGCGCACGCGGTCCACGGCGCGCGAGAGCTCCCGGTCGCGGAGGCTCTCGCCGCTGGCGCTGGCGCCTGCCGCGTCGCGGCTGCCGAAGATGCCGAGCTGCTCCGCATCGCGCGCGGGCGTGAACTTGGACAGGGCTACCCCGGCGAGACGCACGGGCGCGCTCCAGTCCTCGCGCAGCGCGCCCATGAGTTCCTGCGCCGCCTCGGCGACGGCCGTGTCCGACGAGATGGGCGCGTCGAAGGTGCGGCTCATCGTGCGGGTGGTGAATCGCAAGTCACGGATCTTCACGGTAATCGTGCGGGCCTCGAGGCCATCGCCGCGCAGGTCGGCCGCCACGCGGTGGGCGAGGATCTGCAGCTCGCGCCGCAGGACGCCCGCGTCCGCGATGTCACGGTCGAACGTCTCCTCGCGGCTGACCTGCTTGGCCGGCGCGCGCGGCTCCACGGACGCGTCGCTCTCGCCGCGCGCCTTGCGCAGCACCCGGTAGGCGGTCTCCCGGCCCAGCCACCGCGCCAGGCTGGCCGCGTCGGCCTCGAGCACGTCGCGCACCGCCACCAGGCCGACGCTGGCGAGTTTCTCCTGCAGCTTGGGACCGATGCCGGGGATGTCGCCGAGGGCGAGCGTGCGCATAAACGCGAGGACGCCGGCCTCCTCCACCACGTGCACGCCCGTCGCGCCAGATCCTGGCTTCGGCTTGGCGCGCTCGGCGGCGAGCTTGGCGACCAGCTTGTTCGGCCCGACGCCGATGGAGACGCGCATACCCGTCTGGGCGAAGACCGCGTCGCGAATCCGCCGTGCCGTCTCGCCGATGGGCTCGTGGTGGTACAGCGCCTCGGTCCCCGAGAGGTCGAGGTACCATTCGTCGATGCTCGCCGCCTCGACCAGCGGCGTGAAGTCGTCGAGCACGCGACGGATGGCGCGGCTCGTGTCGGCGCATGCCGTGCGCGGCACCGGCACGCAGGTGGCGGCGGGGCAGAGGCGCAGGGCCTGCGCGATGGGCATCCCGCTGCGCACGCCGAAGGCGCGCGTCTCGTACGAGGCCGAGCAGACCACGCCCCGCGACCCCGGTCGGCCGCCGACGATGAGCAGCGACGCCGTGCCGGCGCCCGCCGGGTCCACCGCGCGGGCTAC
>JACREJ010000025.1 GCA_016218305.1 Gemmatimonadota bacterium
CACGAGAGCGTACACGATCTGGAAGAACGGCGTCGAACCGCCGAGCGCCCACAGCAGGGCGATGATCCCGACGCCGAGCCAGAAGCGGCGGAAGCCGCGGCGCGCTTCCCCGCCCGCCCCAAACGCCAGCGGCGCGAGCAGCAGCACGACGGCGCCGAGGTACTCGCTGTGCAGGTGAATGCCGTTGCGCCCCCAGTACTTGTCGAGGATGCCGGAGAACTGCGGCAGGTAGGTGTTGATCAGTTCCTCGATGGGCCACGAGTACGACGTGGCGTACGCATAGTCGCGACCGCCGGCGCGCGGCGACCATGGGGTGTACTCGCTGAGCGGCAGGTATTGAATCGTGCCGATGGCCATGCCGAGGACCACTGCGCCGAGGGCGAGGCCCAGCCGGCGGATGGCGGTGGCGCGATCGATCCCGGCGGTGCCGAAGGCGAGCATGAGCGCCCAGGCGCCCGCGACGAGCAGGTGGTACTGCAGGAGCTGCGGGTGAGGCGACAGCACCGCGAGCCCGATGACGAGGGCGAGCGCCCCCCACGCCCAGTGGCGCGCGTCGCGAATGCCCCTGGTCAGCAGGAGCAGCGTGAATGGGAGCAGCGCGCTCACGAACAGCTTGCCGTCATGTCCCGGCGAGGCGTACGCGGCGATGGGGCCGCCTAGCTGGTACGCGAGAGCGCCCACGAGCGACGCGGCGAAGCCAAGTCCGCTCGTCCGGAGGAACAGGAACGTCCCGAATCCGGCGAGCCAGAGGTGGCTGATGAAGCCCCACGTCATGCCGGCGTCCGTGCCGATCAGCAGGCGCAGCCAGAACGTCGGGTAGAAGATGTCGCCGTGCATCGCGGCGACGTATGGCATTCCGCCGAACAGGTACGGGTTCCACTGCGGGATCGCACCCGTCAGCCGCCACTGCTGCACCGCGAAATCACGGAACGCGAACCCGGCGATGTACTGGTCGCTCATCGGGTTCACGAGGAACTGGCCGCCGAGTGCGGGATACCCCAGCGCGAGCGCGGCCACGGCGCAGGCCAGCGCCGCCCACAGCAGGCCGGCGCGCGGCGACAGTTCGGAGGAGCCGGTGTCGGAGGAGGTCATCTACGTGTCGAGTGAGGAGTCGGAGCGACGCGACGGACGGACGAGAAGGAAGAGCACGCCGGGAATGATCTCGAGAATGGTAAGCCAGACGCGCGACGAGACAACGAGCAATGCCGCCACCGCCCCAACCGCGAGACCAGTTCGTTGCAGCACCTCGGCCATGGCGACTTCGCGCACGCCGATTCCGCCCGGCGCAAAGATGGCCATGAAACCTACCAGATATGGGCCAATAAAGACGGCGGTCCAATCGCCCAGCGTGCCTGTCGCAGGGGCGACCATCATGCCCGAGGCGAACAACTGAAACGCGACGCCATACAGCACCCACGCCAGCGCCGTTCCCGCCGCCGCCCACCAGATGGCACTCGGTGGCAAGTGTGGGAGCGTCACCTGTCGTCCTGTCACCGCGTTCAGTAGTCGCACGCCCAGCGGGACGAGCCACGGCGCGCCGAACAGCACGACGCCCAGCGCAATCACCCCGGCCATCGCGCCGGCAGGCACATCGATGACGTGCGCGCCCGCGATGAAGAAGACACCAAATCCGGTGACGAGGTTTACCAGCTGCACGACGACCGACGAACCCATGGCGGCCGCCGGCGAAATGCCCTGTTCCTGCGCGAGCGATCCCATGACGGCAATCGACCAGACCTTGAGTGGCACGTACTTGCCCAGATTGCTCACAAACCAGATTCGCATGGCGTTCGGGAACGTGAGGTGTTCGCCCCACGCGACGACCACCTGTCGCCATGTCTGGATGAGCACGGCATAGGCCACGAGCACTAGGAGCGACGACAGCGTCAGGAGGCCCCAGTCAGGTGACGATTGGGCGAACGCATGCTCGTAATCGTCCCAGTTGACGTACAGGTACCCGCCCAGGAAGAGCAGCAGGGCGAACTGCAGCACCGTTCGGACGATGCGGCGCCAGGCGATCATCGCCCCTCCAGGGCTGCGTCGTACGCCGCGCGGTACCGCGTGCCCACCGCTTCGGGCGAGAAGGTGGCGAGCGCACGCACACGCGCGGCCGCACCATACGCGCGCGCCTTGGTCGGACGCTCGACGACGCCGTCGACGGCATGCGCCAGCGCGGCGACGTCGCCCGTGGGGATGAGCCAGCCGGTGGCGCCGTCGCGCACGACATCGGTGAGGCCGCCGCTCGCGTAGGCGATGACCGGGGTCTCGCACAGCGCGGCCTCGACGCCGACGAGCCCGAGCCCTTCCTCGGTGGACGGGATGATCAGCGCCGCGCTGCGCGCGTAGAGCGCCGGCAGCTCCGACTGCGGCAGGTGGCCGAGCCAGGTAATGCGATCGGCGACCCCCAAGGACTCGGCGCGCCGACGCAGCGCCTCGGCGTCGGGCCCCTCACCCACGACGTCGAGCGTCCAGGCGCGGCGGGCACGCGCCATCGCCTGAAGGAGGTCGGCGAGCCCCTTCTGCGCGTTGAGGCGGCCGACAAAGAGCATCCGGTCCTTCTCGTGCGCATCGGGCGCGGGCGGCGTGAAGAGCGCCGTGGCCGCGGGCATCGGCGCCGTCTCCACGCTGCGGCCGCCGAGCGCCTCGCGTGCCATGCGGGCGAGCCAGCCGGAGACGGCGTACATCCCGGCCGATTGCCGTGCGACGCGCTGGAAAAGCGTGCGCGCCCTCGCGCCGCGGGCGAGCCGGATGTCGGAGCCGTGGCTGGTGATGATCATCGGGACGCCGTGACCGCCGCCCATCATCCCCGACGGGAACCACCAGTGCGCGTGCACGAGGTGCGGCCGCCACGCCCGCACCGCGGCACCCACGGCGCGGCGCCCACGCCAGAGCATGAGCGCGAGCGCGAGCTTGCCGCGCAGCGAGCCGCTCACCTGCTCCGCCATCGTGCCGGTGTACGCCAACGTCTCCCACGCGCTCGGTGCGTACCGATAGCGGCGCACGCGGATGCCTTCAATGGTGTCGCTGGCGGCGAGTCCTGGCGCGGCGGGGGTGAGCACCTCCACCTCCACGCCCTCGCGCTGCACGGCGCGGGCGAGCGCGAGCACGAACGCGCCCGCCGCATCCCCGGCCTGCCGGGGGAATGCGTGCGTCACGAAGAGGACCCGCAGCGGCGCGCGTGTCACTCCGCGGGCGGTTGGGTGCCTTCGTCAATGCGGCGGCGCAGCTCGCGCAGTTCGGCGCGCTGCACCGCGATCTGTTCGCCCAGGAGGCCGGTGGAGAAGAAGATGCCGCCGAGGATGAGGCAGGTCTGGATGATGGTCCACACCGATCGCACGCCGACGTTCTCCGTGAAGAGCATGTACAGCGCGACGAGTCCGGCGATGAACCCGGCGGCGAACAGCAGCGCCCCCAGCATCCCGAAGGCGAGCAGCGGCTTCTGGCCGAAGCGCAGCTCGAACCAGACCGACAGCATGTCGAGCACGCCCACCGGAATGCGCCCGATGCCGAACTTCGACTTGCCCGCGGCGCGGGGATAGAGCGGCACGGGGATCTCGGTGACCGTGAATCCCTGCTGCGCAGCAAGCACGATCATGTAGCGGTGCCAGTCGGGGCGCGACGGCTGCAGCTCCATGATCTCGCGGCGATACGCCTTGACGTTGTTGAGGTCCTTGACCTTCACGTCGAACAGGGCGCGGCTGAGCCCGTTGTAGATGCGGGAGACGAAGGCCTTCTCGTACTTCCCCTGCTTGAACCCCGTCACCATGTCGCTCTCGCCGGCGAGGATCGGCGCCACGAGCCGCGGAATGTCTTCCGGCATGAACTGGAGGTCGGCCGGATAGAAGACGAGGATGTCGCCGCGCGCCTGCAGGAAGCCGGTGCGGAGGGCGTCGGCGATGCCGCGACGGGCGCGGTGCCGCGCGGCGCGCAGGAACGGGTACAGCGAGCGGAGCTCCTGCAGCAACGCCCACGAGCCGTCAGTCGAGCCGTCGTCGATGACGATCACCTCGTACCGCTCGGGGCGGTCCGCAAAGGCCTTCGCGCACAGTTCGAGGAAGTGCGGCAGGTTCTCCGCCTCATCCTTGGCGGGCACCAGAACCGAAACGGCTACTGCAGGCGTTGGCACGGACACGGTAGGGGCACGGAAAGGGTCAGGGAACGAGGAGAAGTGGCTGGCATGGCCTCGGGCACGGGCACGGTCGGGCGCCTACACCCGCCTTCGCATTCTCGCGGAGAGCACGTGGAGCTGGTCCCGGTACTTGGCGACGGTGCGCCGGGCGATGCGGATGCCCTCGCGTTCGAGGATTTCCACGATCGCCTGGTCGGTGAGCGGGTCCTTCGGGTCTTCATCCTTCACCAGCTTCTCGATCTTGTCCTTGATGCCGCGGGCCGACACGTCCTCGCCGTCGGCGGTGGCGATGCCCGACGAAAAGAAGAACTTCAGCGGGAGCACGCCGCGCGGGGTCTGCACGTACTTGTCGCTCGTCACGCGGCTCACCGTGGACTCGTGCATGCCAATGACGTCGGCGACCTCGCGCAGCGTGAGCGGCTTGAGGTACTGCACGCCCTTTTCGAAATAGTCGCGCTGCCGGTCCACGATGAAGTGCATCACCTTGAGCATCGTGTGCCGGCGCTGCTCGATGGCCTGAATGAGCCACTGCGCGGCATTGAGCTTGCTCGCGATGAACTCCTTGTGCTCCGGCGTGAACTTCTTGCGGTCGCGCGCCATCTCCTGGTAGACGCGGCTCAGCCGCAGGCGCGGGATGTTGGTGTCATTGAGGAAGACGAGGTACTGGCCGTCCACCTTCTCCACCACGAGGTCGGGGATCACGTAGCTGTCAAGCGACGCGCTCTTGGCGAAGCCCGGCTTCGGGTTGAGCCTGGCGATCTGGTCGGCGGCCTGCTGCACCTCGGCGGCGGTCGTGCCGATGCGGCGGGCGATCTCCGCCCAGCGATGCGCGATCAGCTCGTCGAAGTGCTCGGCGAGGATGCGGCGCGCCAGCGTCGCGTCGGCCGTCGTCTCGCGCAGCTGCAACAGCAGGCACTCGCGCAGGTCGCGCGCCCCCACCCCGGCCGGATCGAGCCCCTGGATGATGGCAAGCATCTCCTCGGCCTCCGCCATCGTGAAGTAGGGCACCGACTCGGTGTCGCGCCCGGCCGCTTCGGCGCTGCGGCGCACCTCGGCGTTGATGCCGCGCAAGATCTCGTCGAGTCCGCAGGCGAGGTACCCGTCGTCGTTGATGTCGCCGATGAACTCCTCGGCGAGCACCTGCTGCCGCGGGGTCAGCTGGAGCAGCGCGAGCTGGTCGCGGAGGTCGCTCTCGAGTCCGCCGCGCGTGATGCCGGCCGGCTCGCTGTACTCGCGCTCTTCGTAGTCCTCACGCGGACCGGAGACGTCGAAGCCATTGAGGAGGATCTCCTCCCAGTCGGTCTCCTGCTGCCGTGGGTCGTTCTCCGCGACGGGCACCGCGGCGTCCAGCGGGACCTCGAACGCCTCGCCTTCGACGGGCGTCTCTTCGTCGGTGGTGCCGGCTTCGCCAGTCTCGTCCTCATCCTCCTCCTCGACGAGGTCGAGGAAGGGATTGACGAGCAGCTCCTGCTTGAGATGCTGCTGCAGGTCGAGCAGGGGCATGGTGAGCATATCCATCGCCTGGTACAGGCGAGGATTGATCTTCATCTCCTGCCCCAGCCGCAGGGACTGGCTCAGCCCGGTCTTCATGGAGACGAACCATGCGCGCCGGGATCCGGCGGCGCGGGGGTCTCGACCAGCTCCTCCTGCGACGCCAGACCTGTGCCGTGCGGTGCGGACGGCGCCGGCGTCGGGGGCGGGTCGTCCGTCCCGTGCTCGCGGCGGAACCGTTCACGCAGGCGGGCGGTCAGCGTCGGTCCGAGGTAGACGCGCGACACCGTGTCATCGAAGACCAGCTCGCGCACCGTTCCCGACACCTTCACCTGCCCGTCGAACATGATGTAGGCGCGATCCACGATGTCCAGCGTCTGCTCGACGTTGTGGTCGGAGATGAGCACGCCGATGCCGCGATGGCGCAGGCTCGCGACGATGACCTGGATGTCGTGCACCGCGATGGGATCGACGCCCGCGAACGGTTCGTCGAGCATCATGAACTTGGGTTGCGTCACGAGCGCGCGCGTGATCTCGAGGCGCCTGCGCTCGCCGCCGGAGAGCTGGTACGCCTTGCTGTGCCGCAGGTGCTTCAGGCCGAGTTCGTCAAGCAGAGCCTCGAGTCGGAGTCCGCGTTCTGCCTTGCCAAGATCCAGCTCCTCGAGGATGGCGAGGATGTTCTCCTCCACCGTCAGCTTGCGGAAGATGGACGGCTCCTGCGACAGGTAGCCGATGCCCAGTCGCGCGCGCTTGTACATGGGCATCTTGGTGATGTCCACTCCATCGAGCAGGATGCGGCCCGCCGCCGGGGGGATGAGGCCGGTGATCATGTAGAAGCTGGTGGTCTTCCCCGCCCCGTTCGGGCCGAGCAGGCCGACGATCTCTCCCTGCCGCAGTTCGAGTGCGACGTTGTTCACGACATTGCGCCGTCGGTAGGTCTTCACCAGCCCCTCGGCCCGCAGCACACTGTGCCCCTCAACCGCCATCAGCGTTGCCGCCGACACGCGGGGGGCCGCGTGCTCGCCGGTCTCGCGCAGCGCATCGGCAAACGCCTCGCGGCCGGTGCGCACAGAATCCCAGAGTGCGGGCGTCATGGCGACGCGGCAGTCGGGGTCGTCGAGGTCGCCCACCGTGATGGACCCGCCGTCCTTGAGGCGCGGCAGGGCGACGGAGGCAAGGTGGGTGCGCACTTCGTCGAGACTGAGGCGCCCGGCCTCGCGCTCCACGTCCCGCCCCTCGGCCTGCAGCGACGCCAGGTAGTCGTTGCGGTAATGCACGGCAACGTCGTTGAAGCTCGCACCGCCCTGCTCGTCCGCCGACCCGATGATCGCAATCAGGGCCAGCGCCGCCGACCGGTCACCGCCGGCCAGGCGCTCGGCGACGCCACGCGCCGCCGCGTGCCCGTTATCAACGGCAGGGGCGCCCGTCGTCTGCGGAGCGTCGTCGCGGGGATCGCGCGCGTCGGGGGAATCGGTATGGGGCGTCGTCACGGCTTCTTGACTGGAGTTGGGGGAGGCGCGGCGGGCGCGCCGGAAGGCGGAGTGCGCACCGGCGTGGGTGCCTTGGCCTTGTCGTCAGTGGCGCTGCCGGCCGGCCGCGCCTTGGTGGAGTCGGCCTTGAGCGAGTCATCGGGGATTCGCTCGAGATAGATGCCGGACGCCTGCTCGCGCACCGTGACGCGGCTCACCGCGCGGTCGGCGCCGAAGTTCACGGTGATGGCCTTGCCCTTGACGTAGTTCAGGTTGGGCGCCGCCTTGGCCCCCTGCGAGGAGGCCACCTGATAGAACGAGGCGGCGGCGCCCAACGCGTTGATCAGTCGGATCACGGGCTTTGCAGCGGTATCGCCCGCGGCGCGCACGCTGTCGAACGCAGCGACGATCGTGTCACCGCGCAGCCAGTCGTCCTCGGTGGAGACGAACTTGCTGCTGTCGGTGCGGCTGCTCGCGTAGGCCCCGCGCAGGGCGCGCAGCTCGCGGAGCACCTGGCCCGGCATGTCCACGTCGATGGAATCGGCCAGGATATGACGGTCCGTGGCTTCGGCGCGCGCACGCGAGGGTCCCCAGGCGTACGCGCGCGACAGCTTCTGGTCGGTGAGCCGCAGGTCGATGCTATCCGAAGCAAGCGTCACGTCCTCGCTGGTCGCCTTCGCGCTGTCCGCCGAAAGGACGCGCTCGAGGCGGCGGTCGCGCGACCAGATGTCGACGCGCCGGCCCACGAGCGTGAAGACCGACTCGCCGCGTCCCTCGATGCGCGGGCGGCCGTCGAGTCGCGCCCATTCCGTGCCGGCGTTCATCGTCGCGCTGTCCGACGTGGCGATGAGGTCGGGGCGCGTGATGATGACCGAGCCGCCGGCATACAACAGCGAATCGGCCACTTCCGTCACCTGGTTCGCGATCACCTCAACCGTGTCGGTGCCGTTGCCCCCGGCGTCGTCGGGGCTGAGCTTCGTGACGGGCCGCCCCGTGGCAATCAGGCGCGAGTCGCCGCGCAGCCCCGGCGCGGCGCGAAAGTACTCGGCGCGGGGCCCACGCATGGTGGTCCCCTTCTCCGTGACCGCCACGACGTTCCCTTCGGCGAGCACGCGCTCCTCCGACTGGAAGTAGTAGATGCGGTCGGCGTCGAGGCGGACGCGCTTCTCCTCGTAATGCGCGCGCCCGACGATCACGTACGACTTGGAATCGCCCATCGCCTCGAGCGAGTCGCCGGAAAGGCGCTGGTCGGTGTTGGTGCACCGCCCGCGGATGCCGCGGCCGTAGTAGCTGTTGTACTGGCCGCTCGGGAGCTTGATGGCGAGCGTGGTCGTGGTGTCGTAGTTGTACAGGTCCAGGTTGCACGAGCGCTCGCGCGCCGGCTGCTGTGCCGCAAGCAGCGTCGGGGCGAGAAGCGCTAGGGCGAACCACCTGGTCATCATTCGGTCCCCGGCACCTTGACGCCGCGCGCCTTGGCGCGCGACCCGCGGAGAATGCGCAGGTTGTTCATGTCCGGGTCGGACACAAAGCCGACACCGCTCGCCTCGCGCCCTTCCTCGGTCAGCACGAAGGCGCTGTCCGAGGAGATCTGGTTGACGCGCGAGTCGAACTTGATTTGCTCGGTCTCGAGGCGGCGACCGTCGGCGGTGATGATGACGACGTTCCCCCTGGCCTCGAGCACATTGTCGCGCGTCAGGTACCGTCCGGTGCGCGACGTGAGCACCGCGTCCTTGGCTCCCGCGGTGCTGTAGAAGATCGTGCGGACGACCTTCATGTCCATGCGCGTATTGTCGTCATAGAACAGCGCGGTATCGCTGAACACCTCGGCGCGGCGCAGGCCGCCTTCCGTGACCAGAGTGCGCGAGCCAAAGACCACCTGGTCGGCGTTCGGGTCCACCCCGCCCGCCCCTGCGGCGGTCTTCGGCGGCTTTGCCCGCTCGCAGGCCGCCAACGCGATGACGACGAGCACGGTCGCGACGCGAGCGAGGCGGCGAAACGTGACGGCGTGCTGCCGAGCGACTCGCGCACGGCTGTCCGCCGTCAGCCGCTCTGCCATCTGCCCTCTCCCATCTGCCATCTGCTTCATGCCGCCCCCGCGCGCATCAGGTCGTGGAGGTGGACCACCCCGATGATGGTGCCGTCCTCTGCGAGCACCGGCATCGCCATGATGCCGTGCTGCTCCATCCGGTACACCACCGCGCTGCCCAGTTCGTCCGCCTGGGCGGTCTTGGGCGTCCGCACCATCACCCGGTCCACCGGCACGGGGAATACGTCCTGTTCGCGTTCCATCAACCGCGTGAGGTCGCCGGTGGTGAGCAGGCCCTGCAGGCGGCCCGAGCCGTCGGCCACGAGCACGATGCCGCGGCGCTCGGCGAGCAGCACCACGGCCTCCCGCATGGTGGCGGTGGCCGGCAGGATCGGCAGTTTCTCCGTGAGCATCACGTCGCGCACCTTGGTCAGCAGCTTGCGTCCCAGCGAACCACCGGGGTGCAGGCGCGCGAAGTCTTCGCGACGGAATCCCTTCACCTCGAGCAGCGCCACCGCGAGCGCGTCGCCGAGCGCCAGGGTGACCGTGGTGCTCGTGGTCGGCGCCAGGTCGTGCGGGCACGCTTCCTCTTCCACCGACGCGTCGAGCGCGACATCCGCCGAGCGCGCCAGCGTCGAGTCCACGTCGCCCGTGATGGCGATCACGCGTACCCCGAGGCGCTTGAGCTGTTCCAGCAGCGGAAGCAGTTCGTCGGTCTCGCCGCTCTTGGAAATGAGGATCGCGACGTCGTTCGTGCCGACGATCCCGAGGTCGCCGTGCACGCTCTCCGTCGGGTGCAGGAAGGTCGCCGGGGTTCCCGTGGAGGTGAGCGTCGCCGCGATCTTGCGGCCGATGAGGCCGGACTTGCCGATGCCGGCGACGATGGTGCGCCCCTTTGCGGTGGCGATGAGGTCCACGGCCGCGGCAAAGGTCGGCCCCACGCGCTGGGCCGTGCGCTCCAGCGCCGCCTGCTCCATGCTGATGACGCGGCGTCCGCGCTCGATGATCTCCGCAGCGGTGGTCACTTGTGCGTTCCCTCCGACCGGCTCTGGACGTAGCGCTCGACCAGCGCGTCCCACTCGCCGCGGGCGCGGAGGAGCAGTTCACAGAACTCACGGATCGCGCCGGCGCCGCCCGCCCGGGTGAGGCGGACGCGGGCGGTCTTCACGGCATCGTCGGTGGCGTTGGCCACGACCACCGGCAAGCCGACCTCGCGCAGGACGCCGATGTCGGGCAGGTCATCCCCCACGAACGCCACCTCATCGAGGCCAATGCCGTGCTTCTGGCAGAGCTTGCGCAGCGCCGGCAGCTTGCGCGCCTGCTCATCCTGCACGAGATCGTCCACCTTGAGCTCGGCGGCGCGCAGCGCGACGCTCTCCGACACGCGCCCCGTGATGATGCCCACGCGGATGCCGGCCCATCGCAGCAGCAGGATGCCGAGGCCGTCCTGGATGTCGTACTTCTTGAACTCCAGCCGCCGGCCGTCTACGTCGCCCAGGTAGACGCCGCCGTCCGTCATCACGCCGTCCACGTCGAGCACGACGTACTTGACGCGCTTCGCCGTCTCGGCGTCGAGTGCCGGGGCGTCGAGCAAGGACGTCTCGAGGAAGGGTGCGTCGCTCATCGCCTGCCCCGAGCCGCAGCCCAGACATCGACCGCGCGGATGACCAGCTCATCGAGCGCGTGCAGCGGGATCATGTTCGGACCGTCGCTCGGTGCACGGTCGGGGTCGGGATGCGTCTCCATGAACAACCCGTTCGCACCGGCGGCGCACGCCGCCAGCGTGAGGTGCGGAATCATGGCGCGCACGCCGCCGGAGGCGCCGCCTTCGCCGCGTCCCGGCTGCTGTACGCTGTGCGTGGCGTCGAAGATCACGGGGCAGTCGCACGCCTCGCGCATGCGCGGGATGGCGCGCATGTCCACCACGAGGTCGCCGTAGCCGAAGAACGAACCGCGTTCGGTGACCGCGACGTCGGTGTCGCCCGGTCCCCGCGCGCCGGCCGGGTCGGCGGCCCGCACCTTGGCCACCGCGCCCTTCATCCCTTCGGGGTGGAGGAACTGGCCTTTCTTGATGTTCACCGGCTTCCCCGTTGCGCCCGCCGCCTCGAGGAGGTCGGTCTGGCGGCAGAGGAAGGCGGGGATCTGCAGGGCGTCGGCGACCAGCGCCACCATCGCACACTGGTCGGGAAGATGCACGTCGGTGATGACCGGCAGCCCCGTCGCCGCCCGCACCCGGTCGAGCGCGGCGAGCCCCTCCTCGATTCCGGGCCCGCGATGCGCGCCCGCGTTGGACCGGTTGGCCTTGTCGAAGCTGGCCTTGTAGATGATGCCGCCCGGCACACGCTCGGCGAGCCGCGCGAGGTGCTCGCCGACGCGCAGCATCACGTCGTCGGACTCCACGACGCAGGGGCCGGCAATCAGGAAGAGATGGTCACGCGGGAAAGACGCGGGCATGGTTACTTGGCCTTGGCGAGCGAGGGCGACGCGGCCTGATGGCTCGCTCCGCTGCGTGCGTCGCGGCGATTGACCGCGGCGGCGACGAAGCTGGCGAACAGCGGATGTGGACGCGTCGGGCGCGACTTGAGTTCGGGATGGAACTGGCAGGCGATGAAGTACGGATGGTCGGGAAGTTCCACCATCTCGACGAGCGAGCCGTCGGGCGAGAGGCCGGAGAGGCGCATCCCCTTTTCCACGAACAGTTCGCGGAAGCCGTTGCTGACCTCGTAGCGATGGCGATGGCGCTCGCTGATTTCCGGCACGCCGTAGATCTCCGCGGCGCGCGAGCCGCGCGCCAGGCGGCACGCGTAGGCCCCGAGGCGCATCGTGCCGCCCATGTCCTTGACCGTGTGCTGGCTTTCCATGAGGGCGATCACCGGATGTGCGCACTCCGGGGAGAACTCACTCGAGTTCGAGTCGTCGAGCCCGCACACGTTGCGCGCGAACTCGATGATGGCGACCTGCATGCCGAGGCAGATGCCGAAGAACGGCGTGCCGCTCTCGCGCGCGCCGCAGATCGCTTCCACCATGCCCTCGACTCCGCGCACGCCGAAGCCGCCGGGGACGAGCAGGCCGTCGTACGAGGCCAGCAGGCGCTTGGCCGTATCCGCGTCCGTGAAGAGGTCCGACGACGTCCACGCCACGTCCACGCCCACATCGTTGGCGATGCCGCCGTGGATGAGCGCCTCCTGGATGCTCTTGTAGCTGTCCGCGTAGTCGGTGTACTTGCCGACCACGGCGATGCGCACCTTCGACTTGGGCTCGACGACCTTCTGGACGAGCGCCTTCCACGCCGTGATGTCGGCCGGCTTGGTCTCGAGGCCGAGCTTGCGGCAGACGAGGGCGTCGAGTCCCTGCTCCGCAAACGCCAGCGGAATCTGGTAGATGGTCGGCACGTCGCGGCTCTCGATCACCGCGCCAAACTCGACGTTGCAGAACAGCGCGATCTTGCGCTTGGTGTCTTCGGTGAGCGGGCGTTCGGTGCGGCAGATCAGGATGTCGGGCTGGATACCGAGTTCCATCAGGTCGCGCACCGAATGCTGCGTCGGCTTGGTCTTCACCTCGCCTGCCGCGGCGATGAACGGCACGAGGGTGAGGTGCACGAACAGTGCGTTATCGCGGCCGATGTCATGGCGGAACTGGCGGATCGCCTCGAGGAACGGCTGCGATTCGATGTCGCCCACCGTGCCGCCGATCTCCACGAGGACGACGTCGTTTTCGGGCGCCATGCGGCGCACCGCGGCCTTGATCTCGTCGGTGATGTGCGGGATGACCTGCACGGTCGAGCCCAGGTACTCGCCCCGGCGCTCCTTGGTGATGACGTTCAGGTAGATGCGCCCCGTCGTGACATTGTTCGCCTGGCTCAGCGGTCGGTCGATGAAACGCTCATAGTGGCCGAGGTCGAGGTCCGTCTCGGCGCCGTCATCGGTGACGAACACCTCCCCGTGCTGGAACGGCGACATCGTGCCGGGGTCCACGTTCAGGTACGGGTCGAACTTCATCATCGTCACGCGCAGGCCGCGCTCCACCAACAGCCGACCGAGCGAGGCCGCGGCGATGCCCTTGCCGAGCGACGAGACGACGCCGCCGGTGACAAAGATGTATTTCGTTGCGGAAGCGGTCGGCGTCATCTGGCGGTCCCAGCGGTGAGCTGTTCCCAGTGCGCATTGGCGCGCACCAGGTCATCCTCGGTGTTGACTTCGCCCCACGACGGGGCATCCACGATGGCCACGCCCATCGCCAGCCCGGCGGCGAGGGCGCGGAGTTGTTCGAGCTTCTCCACCACTTCCAGCGCGTGCGGCGGCAACGACACCCACGATTCGAGCGCCGCGCGTCGCGCGGCGTAAATGCCCATGTGTTGCAGCACGAGGCCGTCGCGTGCGGCCGCATCGGCCTCGTCGCGCAGGAACGGGATGGGCGCGCGCGAGAAGTACAGCGCACGACCGTTGTCGGCGCGCACGACCTTCACGCAGTTGGCGTCGCCCATGATGTTGGCGCCGCGCCGTCCAGCCGCCGTGCCGAGGTCGAACCCGTGGTCGCGCACCATGGCAATGGCGCCCGCCATGGCGTCGCCGCGCATGAACGGCTCGTCGCCCTGCACGTTCACCACGATGTCGTAGCCCGCAAACTCAGGGCGCCCGGCGACTTCAGCGACGCGGTCCGTGCCGGACGGGTGCCGGTCGGAGGTGAGGACGCCCTCCGCCCCATGCGCAGCAAGGACGTCCATCACTTCCTGGGATTCCGTGGCCGCAACGACGCGATCGGCGAGGCCGAGACTCATCACCCGCTCCCAGACGCGGACCACCAAGGGGGCGCCGCCAAGGGGGCGCAGGGGCTTCCGGGGGAGCCTGGTGGCACCCAGGCGGGCGGGAATCACGGCCAGGATGCTCAGGTGGCACCCCCCGGAATAGAGTATGCGGACGCAAAAATCACGCCACGCAATATACGGTTGGGGGGCCGGATGGTCAAAAAAAGGCCATCTGGGAACGAATTCAGTGCCTTGAATCGGCCGCCGACTGTCCCCCCGCGGCCGGCTTACCGGCCTGGCGGCAGGTTGGCCAGCAGGAACCGGGCGGTGTTCTCCCCCATCACGGCCCGAATCTCGGCCTCGCTGAACCCCGCCTGCAGCAGCGCCTCGGTCACCTGGTTCACGTGGTCCGCCCCGAACGCCACGGTGGTGGCACCGTCCCAGTCCGAGCCAAGCGCCACGTGCGCCAGCCCCGCCACATCTACCGCGTGCCGGATGGCCTTGGCGATCGCGTGCGGCGAGGCGTCGCAGACCGCCCCGTCCCAGAAGCCGATGCCGATGAGCCCGCCGCGCGCCGCCAGCGCGCGCAACTGGTCATCCGTCAGGTTGCGGGGTCCCGCGCAGGTGGCCTGGACGCCGGTGTGCGAGACGACCACGGGTTTCGTCGTCAGGGAGAGGACTTCCGTGAAGCCCTGCGGCGACACGTGCGCGAGGTCCACGATCATCCCGAGTTCCTGCATCCGCTCCACGACGCGGCGCCCGAGCGGCGTGAGCCCGCCCTTCGCCTCGCCGTGTGCCGATCCCGCCACGTCGTTGTCGAAGAAGTGCGAGAGCCCCGCCATCCGGAAGCCGTGCGCGAACAGCGTGTCGAGCGACGCCAGGTCGCCGTCGATGGCCTGCAGGCCTTCCGTGCTGAGCAGTCCGATGACCGGCTTGATGCCGGGCGTGCCGGCGCGGAAGTCGAGCGCCTTCTGCAACTCAGCCGCCGTGTGCACGACGACTAGCCGTCCCTCGGAGATGGCGGCGGCGTGGTCGAGCTTGTCGGCCTGGTACAGCGCCCGCTGGAGCCGGCTGTCCCACGTGCGCCGCGGCCAGCGCGACGCGATCGCCAGCAGCGTGATGTTGTCCGTCGCGGCGCTGTTGCGGTCGTAGTTCTGGTTCTTGGGCGTCTTGGTGACGGTCGAGAAGACCTGGATGGCGACATTCCCGTCCACCAGGCGGGTCACGTCCGTATGCCCCGAGACGCTGGGCGGCACCGGATTGCGGTCCCATAACAGCAGGTCGTTGTGCAGGTCGGCCACGAGCAGCGACTGGTGCAGCACCCGGGCGCGCTCGGAGACGACGATGCCCTTGCTGTCGTCCACCCGGTTCATGCGGGCGCCGACCACCCGGGCGACCCCGAAGAAGAAGACGATCGCACCCAGCGGGATCGCGATGCCAAGACCGAGGAGGAGCCGCCGCAAGAGGGTCATGCCGAGACTCCGGCGCGCGCAAGGCGCAGGAAGTTGGCGAGCAGGTGCTTGCCGTCCTGCGTCAGAATGGACTCCGGATGAAACTGCACGCCCCACACGGGGTGCGTCCGGTGACGGACGGCGTGAATCTCGGTGGCGTCGTCGGCGGCCCGCGCCGTCACCTCGAGGCAGCTGGGGAGCGTGTCGTGCTCCACCACCAGGGAGTGATAGCGCATCACGCGCAGCGGTGTCGGCAGGCCCTGGAACAGCCCGGATCCGCCGTGCAGCACGCTCGATGTCTTGCCGTGCATCACGCCGCGCGGCGCACGGATCACGCGGCCGCCGTACGCCTCGCCGATCGCCTGGTGCCCGAGGCAGACGCCGAGGATCGGCACCCGCGCGCCGTACTGACGGATCACCGGTATGGTGATGCCCGCGTCGGCCGGAGTTCCCGGCCCCGGCGACAGGACGATCGCGGACGGCGCGATCGCGGCGACGTCATCCACCGTGATGGCATCGTTCCGTTCGACGCGCAGCGTCTCCCCAAGCTCGCCGAGGTACTGGACGAGGTTGTAGGTGAACGAGTCGTAGTTGTCGAGGATCAGGATCATCGTGTTGAATTTAGTGGCCGGCGCACTGGCGTGTTCCCTGTTCCCTGCACTTCGACATGGGCTACCCGCGCGGGTGGTACTGGCGGTGCACCGACCGCAGATACTCGCGGTCCACGTGCGTGTAGATCTGCGTGGTGCTGATGTCAGCGTGGCCGAGCATCTCCTGCACCGAGCGCAGGTCGGCGCCGCCTTCAAGCAGGTGCGTGGCAAACGAGTGGCGCAGCGTGTGCGGCGTGACGGCTTTCGTGATGCCCGCCAGCAGCACGTACTTGCGCAGGATCTTCCACGCCCCCATGCGGCTCAGCGGCGCGCCCCGGGCGTTCAGGAAGAGGACCCCCGCCCCCTGGCCGCGTTCCAGCCGCGGGCGCAGTTCACGCAGGTAGATGGCCACGGCCCCGGTGGCGTTCCCGCCCACGGGCACGAGGCGCTCCTTGCCTCCCTTTCCGAAGACGCGCACCACGCCCTCGTCCAGCATCAGGTCGCTCACCTTGAGCGAGATCCACTCGCCGACGCGCAGCCCCGCGCCGTAGGCCAGTTCGAGCATGGCGCGGTCGCGAAATGCGAGCGGCTCCTCGAGGGCGATGGCGCCGAGCAGCCGCTCCACCTCCGCGGTCGTCAACACGTCCGGCAGCGTCCGCCATTTCCTGGGCGTCTCCAATCGCTCGCTGGGATCGGCCTTCACGATCCCCTCGGCCATCAGGAACTTGAACCAGGTGCGAATGGCAGAGACGCCGCGCCGGATGGACGCGGGGGCGAGCCCGAGGTCCTTGAGGTGATAGACGAACTCTCGCAGGTGCGCCGCCGTCAGCGCCGCAGGCGTGGCGGCGCCGTGTGCGACGGCCCACTCGGCGAGCCGCTGCAGGTCGCGCGTGTAGCTCTCATCCGTGCGCGCGGAGCTTCCCTGCTCGAGCGTCAGGAACTCGGCGAAGCGCTCGAGCAGGAACGGACGGAGGACCTCGGCGGAACCGGTCACTCCGCCTTGCGCGGGTGCTTCGCGCGGTGGCGAAGCCAGAGCCGGCGTCCCAGTACCGCCAGCGCGGTGATCAGCACGCCGGCGATAATGCCGACGCGGAGCCCGACGAAGTGAAGCGACGCCTTCACCGACTCCCAGTCGGCGCCCACCTGGAACGCGATCCAGATGATCAGCCCGTACCAGATGGTGCACGCGAGGGCGGTCACGGCGAGGTACCGCAGCACCGGCACGCGCAGGGCGCCGGCCATCGGCGAGACCACGGCGCGCAGGCCGGGGACGAAGCGGCTCACGAAGAGCGCGGCCAGGCCATAGTGCGCGTACAGGCCCTCCAGCTTCTCCTCGGCGTTGAGCAGGTGGAGGCGCTGCAGCCTCGCGTGCATCCAGTCCGCCCCGAACCGACGCGAGACGGCGTACACCACCAGCGAGCCGAGGACGCTCCCGACGACGATGGCGACGACGACCGGCCAGAACTCCGCCTCGCGCCGCGCCGCGTAGAAGGCGCCGAACGCCACGACGATGTCGGCGGGCGCCGGCGGGAAGATGCTCTCCACGAACGCCACGACGCCGAGCAGGAAATACAGGGTGCCAATGTCCAGCGCGTTGACCCAGTCCAGCACAGCCGTCACCGGCGCTCCACATCGAACGTGGTGAGCGTGGCGACCGCGATCACCGCGATGCCCTCGCCGCGGCCGATCCACCCCATGCCCTCGTTGCTCTTGCCCTTCACCATCACATCGGCCACGCCCACGCCGAGCGCGTGCGCGAGGCGCTCGCGCATGGACGCACGATACGGGCCGATGCGCGGATATTCGGCGATGACGGTGACGTCCACCTGCGACGGCGTCCATCCCGACAGGCGCACCCGCTCCACCGCGATATGGAGCATCTCGATGGAGTCGCGCCCCTTGTTGGCGGCGTCGGTGTCCGCGAACATCTCGCCGATGTCGCCCACGCCGGCGCCGCCAAGGATGGCGTCGGTGACCGCATGCGCCACGGCGTCGCCGTCGCTGTGTCCCACGAGGCGCTGCTGGGCGGGGATGAGCACGCCGCCGAGCACGACGCCGTCGCCCGGACCGAGGCGGTGCGAGTCATAGCCGATGCCGGTGCGGACGCGCAGGCCCGGACGGGCGTTGGCGGCGGGCGTCGCGTCGGCGGAGATCTCCGCCGGCAGCTGGTCGAGGCGTTCGGTGCTGATGCCCGCCTCGATGAGCACGCGTCCGGCGCCGCTGAACGGACTGTGGCCCATCGCCCGCATGATGTCGCCCTCGGTGACGACGCCCCCGCCGCGGCGCTCGGCCTCCTCGCCGGCGGCGCGCAGGATGGCCTCCGCGGCGTCCTCGCTCTCGGCCATGGCGGCGGCCCCCGCGCCCGAGAGTCGCGACTCCACGGCGCGCACGAGGAGGTCAACGGGCATGCCAAGCATGGCCAGCATCTGGCTCGCGGCGCCGCGCGGGCTGCGCAGCATGCCAAGCAGCAGGTGCAGCGAGTTCGGGAGGTCAAGACCGTGACGCTCCGCCTCGACCATCGCGGCATCGATGGCCTTACGTGCTCCAGACCCGAACCGGACTCCCATGCGTGCCGTCGCTCCTATGCCGCCGCAGTGGCGATGAGTTGGTAATCCTGCCGACGCCGACGCGGCGTGAAGCCGGCATCGGTGATCAACCGCTCGATCTCTTGCGTCGTGGTCTGATACGTCGTGTTCGCCGCCGACACCACGTTCTCCTCGATCATCAGCGACCCGAAGTCATTGCAGCCGTACGACAGCGCGATCTGCCCGATCTTCATGCCCATCGTCACCCAGCTCGCCTGGATGTTCGGGATGTTGTCGAGCACGAGCCGCGAAAAGGCCACGGTACGAAGGTACTCCACGGCGTCGGTCTTTGGCTGGTGGCTGAGCGTCGGGGTGTTCTCCGGCTGCAGCGGCCAGGTGATGAACGCGGTGAACCCGTTGGTGCGCGACTGCACGTCGCGGAGCCGCAGGAGGTGCTCCATGCGCTCCTCGAGCGTCTCGCCGATGCCGAACATCATCGTGCAGGAGGTCTTGAGCCCCTCCTCGTGCGCGATCTCCATGATCTCCAGCCAGCGGTCGGCGCCGGCCTTCTTGGGCGCCACGATGTCGCGCACCCGCTGCACCAGGATCTCGCCGCCGCCGCCCGGAATCGAGTCGAGCCCGGCCGCGATCAGCTGGCGGATGACCTCGCGCGCCTCCATGCGGTACAGCGTCGCCCAGAAATCCACCTCGCTCGGCGAGAAGCCGTGCACGTGGATGGGGTGGTGACGCTTGATGTACCGGATCAGCTCCAGGTACCACTCGAACGGGATGTACGGGTTGTGCCCGCCCTGGATGAGGATCTGGATGCCGCCCAGCGCCTTGGTCTCCTCGATCTTCGCCCCGATCTCTTCATAGGAGAGCGTGTACCCCTCACCGTGCTTCGGGCGCCGGTAGAAGGCGCAGAAGCCGCAGTCCGCCACGCAGACGTTGGTGTAGTTGATGTTGCGGTCGACGATGTACGAGACGATGCCCTCGGGGTGCAGTTCGCGACGACGCGCGTCCGCCAGCGCGCCCAGCTCGAGGAGCGGTGCGTGCTTGTAGAGGTCGAGGAGGTTGGAAAGCTCGGACATGGACGAAGCGGCGTGAGGGGGGGGGCGGATCAGGCGGCGGGAAGGAAGACGAGCTTGCCCTGCGGGACCTTCCCCGCAAGCTCTAGACGACGGAAGAACTCGGAAAGTCCCTCGAGGTACTCGAGGCCGAGGCCATAATCGAGGCCGGCGAGGTACTCAAGGATGACGGGAGATGGGAGACGGGAGATGGGAGACGCCTCCTCAGCGATCGTCCCGAGGTTCGCGAGGCCCCACGCGCGGCTCTCCATCAGCGCGCCGTGCACCTGCAGGGCCTCACGCACGTTCACCTCACGGCGCGCCACCCAGACGGCGAAGACGAACGGAAGCCCCGTCCAGCGCTTCCACTCGGCGCCAAGGTCGTAGACGAACGGATAGTCGCGGCCGTGCGCGATGGCCACGGGATGTTCGCGATGCCGCAGCATCAGCGCCGCATCTCCAATGACCAGACGGGCCGCCACGGGCTCCTGGTCGCGCCGCAGGTCGTCGGCCTCCGTGTCGCCGGGCACAAAGGCGGGCTTCGCTTTCCAGACGTGCTCAAAGAGCAGCTCGAGCAGCGCCACGGACGTCATCGAGCTGCGGCTGACGAGCACGCGGGCCCCGTCCAGTTCGTGCGCGGGACGCGTCGAGAAGAGCATCACGCTGCGCACGTCGCCGTGGCATGAGATGGCCAGGTCCGGCAGCAGCAGGTACTTGCCCGCATCGCGCGCGTACTCGACCGCCGAGACGACCGAGACGTCGATGGTGCCGTCGGCCATGCCGCGGTTCAGGACGGTCGGGACGCCGCTCACCAGCTCGGCGTCGAGCGTGACGATGCCGCGATCCACCGCGCCGTAAACCGGCGCGCAGTTGAGGTACGGGATGCGGCCGACGCGCATCACGCCACCGCCGCCGCCACCGGCGCCGCGTCGAACGAGGTGCGCAGGATCCGGTAGAACGAGTCGCGCTCCGCCGGCGTCTTGCCGGCCCCACGGATGAGCGCGAGGATGGCATCGAGCGTCATCGCCTGCGGGGTATGCGCCCCCACGGCGTGGTAGATCTTCTCGCGGACCACCGTCCCCTCGAGGTCGTTCACGCCATAGTGCAGCGCCACCTGCGAGAGCGACGGCGTGACCATGATCCAGTGCGACTTGATGTGCTGGAAGTTGTCGAGGAAGAGGCGCCCGACGGCGAGCTGGCGCAGGTCGTCCCATCCGCTCGTCGCGGTGCCCTGCCGCCCCAGCTCCCGGCCCAGCTCGTTGTCGTCGGGGTGGTACGCCAAGGGGATGTAGGCGAGGAAGCCGCCGGTCTCGTCCTGCAGGTCGCGCAGCATCTGCAGGTGCTCCAGGCGGTCGTCGAGCGTCTCCACATGGCCGTAGAGCATGGTGCAGTTGGTGCGGATGCCCAACTCGTGCGCCGTGCGATGCACGCCGATGTACTCCGCCCCCGCCAGCTTCTTGTCGGAGATGCGCTCCCGCACGGCCGCGCTGAACGTCTCGGCGCCGCCGCCCGGCATCGTGTCGAGCCCCGCGTCCTTGAGCGCCACGAGCACGTCACGCCACGGCATCTTCTCGATGCGCGCGATGTGCGCAATCTCCACCGCGGTCAGCGCCTTGATGTGCACGTGCGGGAAGTTGGCCTTGAGCGCGCGGAACATCTCGGCGTAATAGGCGAGCCCCGCCTTCATGTCGAGCCCGCCCACGATGTGGAACTCGCGCGTCATGCCGTCGGCGGCGTGCGCCGCCTCGCCGAGCACCTGCTCGAGGGTGTAGCGGTACGCCCCCTCTTCCTTGGGCAGGCGCGCATAGCCGCAAAAGGTGCAGGTCTTTCGCAGCACGCAGATGTTCGTCGGGTTGATGTGCTGGTTCGACGCGAAGGTCACGACGTCGCCGTTCTTGGCCCGGTTCACGGCGTCGGCCAGCAGTCCCAGCCCCGCGAGGTCGCCGCTGCGGTAGAGCGCGAGGCCGTCGGTCGCGGTCAGCCGTTCACCGGCCGCTACCCGTTCACCAATGCGTCTTAAGACCGGATCGTGGATCCGGTCGAAGGGGACCTGCGCCGTGGCGCCCATCGCCTCAGGCCCGGAACCGGGTGAGCGCGAGCGAAGTGTTGTGCCCGCCGAAACCGGAGGAGTTGTTGAGCACCGCGCTCACGGGACGCTTCACCGGCACGTTCGCCGTGCAGTCGAGGTCGCACTCGGGGTCCGGCGACTGCAGGTTGATGGTCGGCGGCACCACGCCATGATGAATGGCCAGCGTCGAGAAGATCGTCTCCACCGCCCCGGCGGCGCCCAGCATGTGCCCCGTACTCGACTTGGTGGAGCTGACGTTCACCCCCGACGCGTGCGCACCGAGCACCGCCTTGATGGCGCGGATCTCGTTGGGATCGTTCAGCGGCGTGGAGGTGCCGTGCGCGTTCACGTAATGCAGCTCGGCCGGCGAAATCCCGCCGTCCTCGAGTGCGCGGCGCATCGCCCGCTGCAGTCCCTCGTGGTTCTCCGGCTGACCCGTCAGGTGGTAGGCGTCGCCGGTCATGCCGAAACCCGCCACCTCGCCGTAGATGCGCGCCCCGCGTGCGCGCGCATGCTCCAGCTCCTCGAGTATCACCACGCCGCTCCCCTCGCCCAGCACGAACCCGTCGCGCGTGGCGTCGAACGGACGCGAGGCCCGCGCCGGATCGTCGTTGCGGGTGGACAGCGCCTGCATGTTCGCAAACCCGGCCATCGACATGGCGGTCACCGACGCCTCGGCCCCGCCCGCGATCATGATGTCCGCGTCGCCGTACTGAATGGACCGGAACGAGATGCCAATGCCGTGCCCCGACGAGGCGCACGCCGACACCGTGCAGAAGTTCGGCCCCTTCGCCTGGTAGCGCATGGAGACGACGCCCGAGGCGATGTCACTGATGAACATCGGGATGAAGAACGGGGAGATGCGCCCCGGTCCCGACGTCACCAGCACGGTGTGCTGCTCCTCGAACGTATTGATGCCGCCGATGCCGCTGGCGATGACCACGCCCGTACGAAGCGGGTCATACCCGGTTCCATCCCCGAGCCCGGCGTCGGTCATGGCCTGCGTGGCCGCCGCCACGGCGTACTGCGTGTACAAGTCGGACCGCTTGATCTCCTTGCGGTCCATGTACTGCGCCGGGTCAAACCCCTTCACCTCACAGGCAAACCGCACCTTGTGCTGGGTGGCATCGAAATGCGTGATGGGGGCGCCCCCCGACTTCCCGTCGAGCAACGCCTGCCACGTGCTCCCCACGTCGTTGCCGACGGGGGTGACGCATCCGAGACCAGTGACGACAACCCGGCGCTTCATCGCGTCAGCCGATCTTCTGGTTCAGGTACGCGATCGCATCGCCCACCGTGCGGAGCTTCTCGGCATCCTCATCGGGGATGTCGATGTTGAACTCCTTCTCGAATTCCATCACCAGTTCGACGATGTCGAGACTGTCGGCTCCGAGGTCCTCGATGAAGCTCGCTTCCGCCGTCAGCTTCTCGCGCTCGACGCCCAGTTCCTTCTCGATGATGTCCTTTACCTTGTCGCCATGGTCGGCCATACCGCGATCCTCTCGAACGTTGGAGTGGAGGGAAGACTTAATATAGTTGATGTCGCGTTCCGCTACATCACCATCCCGCCATCCACCACCAGGACCTGCCCGGTGATGTAGGCGGCCAGATCCGAGGCCAGGAAGGCCACCGCCCCGGCAATGTCCTTGGGCTCCCCAAGGCGCCCCAGCGGAATCTGGGAGGAGAGCGCCGTCCGGGCCTCCTCGTTCAGCTGGGCGGTCATGTCGGTCTGGATGTACCCGGGGGCCACGGCGTTCACCAGGATGTTCCGCGACGACAACTCCTTGGCCGCCGCCTTGGTGAACCCGATCAGGCCGGCCTTGGAGGCGGCGTAGTTGGCCTGCCCCTTGTTGCCGACCAGCCCCACGACGCTGGTGATGTTGATGATCCGGCCCCAGCGGCGCTTCATCATGCCGCGCTGGGCGGCGCGCGTGGCCACGAAGGCCGACCGCAGGTTGGTGGCCATTACGGCGTCCCAGTCCTCGTCCTTCATGCGCGCCATCAGGTTGTCCTTCGTGATGCCCGCATTGTTGACCAGGATATCCAGCTGGCCGAAAGCGTCCTCGACGGTCTGCACCAGCATCGTCACCGAGGCCGGATCGCTCACGTCACAGGCGAACCCGCGCGCTTCGCCCAGCTCCTCGGCGACCTTCTCCGCAGTGGCGAGGTCACGCCCCACGACGGCCACGCGTGCACCGCATGCAATCAGTCCCTCGGCGATGGCGCGGCCGATGCCGCGCGTGGAGCCGGTGACGAGGGCGGTTCTTCCGGTGAGAGAGATCATGTGAGGCAGACGGGAGACGGGAGATGGGAGATGGCGGGTACGACGGGTTTCGTGGCGCGACGCTACAACACTCCCAGCAGCGACTCCACCTCGGCCACCGTGCCGCACGTCCGGGCGGCGTGGTTGGGCGCAAGGCGCTTGAGCAGCCCGGTGAGCACGTTGCCGGGCCCCATCTCGACGAAGGTAGCGCCGGGGTACGCCGCCGCCATTGCCTGAATCACGCCGACCCAGCGCACCGGCGACGTGAGCTGGCGCAGCAGCAGGTCGCGTCCCGTCGCCGCGTCGGTCACGGGGGCAGCGGTGACGTTCGAGAAGACGGGCCAGGCCGGGGCGCTCCAGGCCGCCCGCCCCAGCGCCTCGCCCAGCCCGGCCTCGGCCGGCTGCATCAGGGGCGAGTGGAAGGCCCCGCTGACCTGCAAGCGCACTGCACGCTTGGCGCCGGCTGCCTTGGCCAGTTCCATGCCGCGCTCGACCCCGGCGACCTCGCCCGAAATGACCACCTGCTCCAGCGCATTGTAGTTGGCGGGCACCACCACGCCGGCGGCGCTCGCCTCGGCGCAGATCTCGTCGATGGGACGCTGCAGTTCGCCGAGGATCGCGGCCATCGCGCCGGGCGTCTGGACGCCCGTTTCGTACATGAGCTCGCCGCGACGGCGCACGAGGCGCAGCGCATCGGCCAGCGGCAGCGCGCCCGCGGCGTGGTAGGCGGAGAACTCACCAAGTGAATGCCCGGCGGCGGCGACCACGTGTGATGCCGCGCGGTCCTTCACCACGGCCCACACGGCGGCGCCATGCGCAAGCAACGCGGGCTGCGCGTTGTGCGTCCGCGTCAGTTCCTCGGCCGGCCCCTCAAAGCAGAGCGTCGACAGTGGCGCCCCGAGCGCAGCATCCGCCTCCGCGAAGACGGCGCGTGCCGCGGGAAACTGCTCGGCGAGGTCCTTCGCCATGCCGGGCTTCTGCGAGCCCTGGCCCGGAAAGAGGAGGAGGAGTTGCATGCGCGGTTAGAAACGCACCACCAGACTGCCCCACGTGAAGCCGGCGCCGAACGCGACGAACATCACGGTCATCCCTTCCTTGATCCGCCCCGAGCGGAGCGCCTCGTCGAGCGCAATCGGGATGGACGCGGCCGACGTGTTGCCGTACCGGTCCACGTTCACGTAGACCTTGTCCATGCTCATGCCGGCGTGCTTCGCCGTCGCCTCGATGATGCGGATGTTCGCCTGGTGCGGGATGAGCAGGTCGATGTCGCTCGCCGCCAGCTTGGCTCCGTCGAGGGCACGGTCGCACGCGTCCGCCATCGAGCGCACGGCGTTCTTGAAGACCTCGCGTCCCGCCATGCTGATGCAGTTGCTGCCGTCGGCGATGATCTCGGGCGTCACCGGGCGGAGCGAGCCACCGGCCTCGCGCTGGAGCAGGTCGGCCAGCGTGCCGTCGCTGCGCATGTAGGCCGACAGAATGCCGCGTCCCTTGGTGGAGCGCTTGACCACCGTGGCGCCGGCGCCGTCGCCGAACAGCACGCACGTATTGCGGTCCTTCCAGTTCACGATGCGCGAGAGCGTTTCGGAGCCGATGACCAGCACCGTCTCCGCGTCCCCCATCGCCAGCAGGCCCTCGGCCATCTTCATGCCGTACACCCAGCCGCTGCACGCAGCCGAGATGTCGAACGCGGCCGCGCGCGTGGCGCCAATGGCGGCCTGCACTTCCACGGCGGTGGCCGGGAGAAGCCGATCGGGCGAGGCGGTGCCGAGGATGATGATGTCCAGCTCGGGGGCCGTCACGCCCGCCGCCTTCATGGCCGCGCGGGCCGCTTCAGAGGAGAGCGAGGTCAGCGACTCCCCCTCGCCCGCGATGTAGCGCTGCTTGATACCGGTGCGCTCCACGATCCACTCGTCGCTGGTCTCGATGCCGAGCGCGGCAAACTCGTGGTTGGTCAGGATGCGCTTCGGCACGGCGTGGCCCGTGCCGGCGATCATCGCGAGCGGGCGCTTCATGGGGTGCTCCCTGCAGCAGTGGACGCCAGGCGCTGGCCGATGTGGTCGCTCATGCGCGAAACTGCGGTGCGCAGCCCCACGAGGATGCCGTTCTTGATCGCCTCCGGCGATGACTTCCCGTGGCAGATGATCGAGACGCCCTTTACGCCGAGCAGCGGCGCGCCGCCGTGCGCGGCGTAGTCGAGACCCTGCAGGGCGCCGGCAAGCTGTTCGCGGCTCACACCGCTCTTGGCGAGCAGGCCGAAGATCAGCTTGGGCACGCTCTCGTAGAACTTGAGCAGCACATTGCCGACGAACCCGTCGCACACGACCACGTCCACCGGCCCGCGGTCGCAGGCGCCCATCGGGACGTCCCGTCCCTCGACGTTGCCGATGAAGTTGATCCCCTGCGCGGCGGCGAGTTCGCGATGCGCTTCCTTCACCGCCGCATTCCCCTTCTCCGGCTCCTCGCCAATGGACAGCAAGGCGATGGCGGGATTGGGGCGTCCAAGGACGTCTTCCGCGTACACGGCGCCGAGACGGGCGAACTGCACGAGTTCTGCCGCCGAGCAGTCCACGTTGGCGCCGCTGTCGAGCACCACCACGGGCACGCGCGCACTCGGGAAGAGGGTCCCGATGGCCGGGCGCGTCAGCCCCTCGTGCAGGCGGAGGATGAAGGTGGTCGCGGCCATCTGCGCCCCCGTGTTTCCCGCGCTTACGAACGCGTCGGAGAGGCCCTCGGCCTGCAGGCGCAGGCCGACGGCCATGGAGCTATTGGGCTTGCCACGGATCGCGACCGACGGCTTGTCGGTCATCTCGATCACTTCGGCGGCCTCGACGACGGTCAGGCGATGCGCCTGGTCCCGGACAGCAGGCAATGCCGCGGCCAGCTGCGCGTCAAGCTCGGCGCGGATGACCTCGGGACGTCCGACCAGCTGGATGCCGTGCTCGGGGGCGAGTTCCTGAAGGGCGAGTAGGGCGCCCGCGATCGTCGCCGCAGGGGCGTGATCGCCGCCCATGGCGTCCAACGCGATGCGCGCCAACGTCAGCTGTCCTTCTTGGTGACCCGCTGCTCGCCGGCGTAGAATCCACACTCAGGGCAGACGTGGTGCGGGCGCTTCTGCGCGCCGCACTTCGGGCAAGCCTGGATGTTGATCGCCGGGGCCTTCTTGTGCGTGTTGCGGGCCCGCTTCTTCCGCTTCGACGTTTTTCTCTTCGGGACGGCCATCGTCGTCTCGTGACAGGGTCAGTTCATTCGGGCGCGTCGCGGAGCTTCCGCAGCGCTTCCCATCGGGGATCGGTGTCCGGGGCGCACCCGCATGCCCCAGCGTTCAGGTCGGACCCGCACTTCGGACAGAAGCCCTCGCAGTCAGGGCGGCAGACCGGGAAATGCGGCACTTCGAGCAGCCACTGCTCCCGTACGGCGGGTCGCAGGTCAAGCACGTCGCCCCAGGTGTTTCCCAGGAGGAACACATCCGGATCGTCGTCGTCTTCACCGCCGGCGACCGCGAACAGCACGTGCACATCCACGTCCACTGTCGACTCCACCGGAACCAGGCACCGCCGGCATTCTCCCAGCGACGCACCGCTGAGGTGACCGCTGAAGTAATACCGCCCAGTCCCCGCCGCCGAGAGGCGTCCGGTCACCCGGACCCCGTCGCGCAGCGGACGAAGATTGTCCGCTTCCATCCACACGTCATCATCAGGCGGCAGCACGGCGTCTACCGTGGCCGCTTCCTGTTCGAGCGAGCGGATGTCAAACGACAGCATAGCCATGTAAAGTAACCGGGGTGCGGCCTAGGGTCAAGTTCTGGAATGGCTGATACTTAGCGCTCCTGAACCACCACCACGAGGAGCGAAGGGCGCGAAGGGCCGCGAAGCAGGTCCTACTAATGACCCAATTCGCCGTACCTGTCGCGCCCGACCAGGCGTCTCCCCCGCCTTCGCGCCCCGTCGTGCCCTTCGACCTTCGCGGTTGAAGTCAGACCAGCGCCGCCGCCCCGAAGAAGAACATCCCTTCAATGCGGGCGTTCTCGTCGGAGTCCGACCCATGCACGGCATTCTTGCCCTTGGATTCGGCGTACAGCTTGCGCACGGTGCCCTCGGCGGCCTCGGCCGGGTCTGTGGCGCCGATGGCGGCACGATAGGCGGCCACCGCGTCGGCCTTCTGCAGCACCAGCGGCATGCACGGGCCCGAGCTCATGAACTCGACCAGTTCGCCGTAGAACGGGCGCCCCTGGTGCACCTCGTAGAACGCGCCGGCCTCGGCCTTGGTCATGTGGATGACGCGGGCGCAGATGACTTTGAAGCCCTGCCCCTCGAGGTGCGCGATGATCTTGCCTGCCTTTCCCGCGCCAAATGCGTCGGGCTTGATGATTGCGAGCGTGCGGTTGCCGGCCATGGTCGTTGATTGCCTGAGGTTGGGGGGGAGACTCCCACCACCAAGGTCGAAGGGCGCGAAGGGCCGCGAAGGCTGCCGTGCCATGCACGTCCTTCGTGTCCCTTCGCGTCCTTCGTCCTTCGCGGTAGACGTTACAAACTAGTTGAGCTTTGCCTTGATCAGATCCACGAAGTCCATCGGGCGCACGGCCACGCCGATCCCGGCCGCCTTGAACGCCTCGATCTTCTCCGCCGCCGTGCCGGCCGACCCGGAGATGATCGCGCCCGCATGGCCCATCCGGCGGCCCGGGGGCGCCGTCTGTCCCGCAATGAAGCCCACCACCGGCTTCTTCATGTGGTGCTTCACGAAATCCGCGGCTTCCTGCTCGTCCGTGCCGCCGATCTCGCCCATCATCGCCACGGCCTTGGTCTTCGGGTCCTTCTCGAACGCCTCGAGGCAGTCGATGAAGTTGGTGCCGTTGATCGGGTCGCCGCCGATGCCGACGCACGTGGTCTGGCCGAGGCCGGCCCGCGTGAGCTGGTAGACGACTTCATACGTGAGCGTGCCCGAGCGGCTGACGACGCCGACGTTGCCCGGCATGCAGATGCGTCCGGGGATGATGCCGACCTTCGACTCCCCTGGGGAGATGATGCCGGGGCAGTTGGCGCCGAGGAGGCGCGCGCCGCGTTCCTTGACGAAGGGATAGACCTTGGTCATGTCGAGCACCGGCACGCCCTCGGTGATGCACACCACCATCGAGCAGCCGGCGTCGACCGCTTCCATGATGGCGTCGGCCGCGCCCATCGGCGGCACGTAGATGACCGAGGTGTTGGCGCCCGTCGCCGCCACCGCGTCGTACACGGTGTTGAAGACCGGCACCTTGTCCTCGAACTTCTGGCCGCCCTTTCCGGGCGTGACGCCGGCCACGACGTTCGTGCCGTACTCCATCATCTGCTTGGTATGGAACGAGCCGTCGCGGCCCGTGATCCCCTGCACCACCAGCTTGGTGTCCTTGTTGATGAAGATGCTCACGCGGCCTGCCCTCCCTTCGCCAGCTTCACGGCCTTGATGACGGCCTCGTCCATGTCAGCCGACGCGGAGAAGCCGTTGTCGGTGAGGATCTTCATGGCGATCTCTTCGTTGGTGCCGGTGAGACGGATCACGATCGGCACCTGCAGCGGGTTCGCCTTGGTGGCCGTGACGATGCCGTTGGCCACGTCATCGGTGCGCGTGATGCCGCCGAAAATGTTGAACAGGATGCACTTCACGTTCGGGTCGGCGGTGATGATGCGCAGCGCGTTCACCACCTTCTCCGGGTTCGACGACCCGCCGATGTCGAGGAAGTTCGCGGGCTCGCCGCCGTAGTACTTGACGAGGTCCATGGTGGCCATCGCCAGCCCGGCGCCATTCACCACGCAGCCGACGTTGCCGTCGAGCTTGATGAACGTGAGGTTGTTGTTGCGCGCGTCCACTTCCGACGGCGCCTCCGACGACACGTCGCGCAGCGCCTCGACCTCGGGGCGGCGGTCGAGTTCGTTGTCGTCGATGACCATCTTGCCGTCCACCGCGATGCACTCGCCCGTCGGCGTGGCGACCAGCGGGTTGATCTCGGCCAGCGAGCAGCCGCTCGCCATGAACGCCAGGTACAGCTGCTGCATGATCTTGGCCGCCTGCTTGGCGAGCTTCACGTCGCTGTACAGGAAGAAGCCCATGCGCATCGCTTCGTAGCTGCGCAGGCCGTAGCGCGTGTCCACCGGGAGGTAGAGGATCTTCTCCGGCGTCTCGGCCGCCACCTGCTCGATGTCGATGCCGCCCGCGGCGGACACCATGAAGACCGGCTTCTTGCGCTTGCGGTCCACGATGATGCCGACGTACGCCTCACTGCCGATGTCGGCGGCGACGGTGACGAGCACCTTCTCGACCGTCAGCCCCTTGATCTGCATGCCGAGGATTGCCGTCGCCTTCTCCTTCGCGTCGGCCGGCGTCTTGCAGAACTTCACGCCGCCCGCCTTGCCGCGGCCGCCGACGTGCACCTGCGCCTTCACCATCACCGGCACGCCGTATTCCTTCGCGATCGCCTCGGCTTCCGCCGGCGTCGTCGCGACCTTGCCCTCAGGAACCGGCACGCCGAATCCCTTGAAGATTTGCTTTGCCTGGTACTCGTGTATGTTCACGGGAACTCCGTGGGAGATGTCCGCGGCGCCGTCTGGCGCCGGTCGAAAACAACGTGCGAAATTTACCGCAGGGAGAGGGGCGACGGGAGTGCGCGCGCCCCGCGGATCCTAGCGTTCGATCGTCAGGTTCCGCAGTTCGGCCATCGCCCGACCGAACGCGTTCCAGTCGGAGCGGCGTAGTGCATCCTGGAGGGCGGCGTAGACGCGCGCGATGCGCAGGCGCAGGCGCGCATCCGAGTCGGCGACATGCGCCGGTGCGCCGAACGCCGCGGTGAGCGACATCGCCGTGCGCGCCTGCGGGCCCTGCAGCGCAACGACGCCGGCGAGGCTTGGCGCGCGCTCCGGCACCCACTCGTAGAACGACTGTACGAGCAATACGCCGCTCGTCGTCGGGATAACCTGCACGCGTCCACGGCGTGGGTGACGCCGCGTGCGGCTGATGCGCGCCGAGTCGGCGACGCGCTGCAGGCGGTCGAGCAGCGACGACCAGCGTACGGAGTCTGGCTGCTCGACCAGGACCGTCCGGGGCGCGCGCCCGCCCACCGCCACGAAGACCCCGCGCATGCGGTCCAGTCCGTCCACAGCGGGGACGCCCCAGGCGAGGGGATGGCCGGCGGCGTTGCTGACGAACGGCGTCGGCGCGCCCGGCAGCAGCTCCACATCGGCGTCATCGGCCTGGAAGAGCGGGCGCGCCGACAGCGTGTCGGTGCGGAAGCCGGTGCGAGCCAGTGCGCTGCCCTGCACCACGGCCCGGTCCACGGGCGCCGGGAGGGCAGCGAGCACGTCGTCGTCCACGCCGTGGCCGGTCACGAAGGGCGCCGGCAGATGGTCGCGCCACCAGCGCGTCATCTTGTCGGGCCGGTTCGTGACCAGCACCTGCACGCGACCGCTGTGCGCGTTGACCAGCGCGAGGCCGGCCGGCACCGCGAAGCGGCGCGACGCGCCCGCCACCATGAGCGGTTCGGTGAGCGGGTAGTCGGTGCTCGTGTTGAACAGCTCGACGCTCCACCAGAGCGAGTCGTGCGCCACAACCGCCTGCGGCGTGGGCCCGGCGGTGAAGAACGGCAGCAGGGTGTGCACCCGATCGCGCACGTCGCGATGCATCAGGAGGCGCGTGCGCGTCGAGTCGGCGTCGCCCGCGGCGAGGCGCAGGTTGCGCACGCCCCACGACAGCGCGAGCCGGCGCCAGCCGCTGCCGAAGGTTGGCGCGGCGACGCGCCCCAGCGTGTCCGGTATGAGGCGCACCCCGCTGAGGTCGAGCCCCACGGCCAGGGGCGGCAGCGTGGCATAGGCCGAGGCCCCCGACGGCCATGGGCCGCCGCGTTCGTCCGCATCGGCGGGATCCACTTCCTGCACCAGCAGCGGGCTCAGCGCCGCATCGGACTGGGAACCGCCGTACGTGAGCATGGCTCGCAGGGAGTCGCCACCAGCGACGCGCCACGATCCCGCTCCCCGCGTGGGCGCGACAGACGGCTCCGCCGCTGCGGCGAGCGCGAGTGCCGCCGGGTCCCATCCGCTGACACGCTGGGCGATCAGCGACTCGGGCAGCCGCAGGCTGTCGGCGCGAACGCCGCGCAGGATGTCATCCACGCCGAAGGCACGGCGCGTGTACAGGGTGCGGGCGTGTTCGTACGGGCGCTCGAGCGCGCTCCGTTCGCGGCCCGTGACCGCGCGCCGGTCGAGCAACGGCAGGCCCACACGCCCCAGCGGACCGGCGACCAGCACCATCAACAGTGAGCCAAGCATGGCGCGCTGATAGCCAATCCAACCCGTCCATGCCACGAGCACGCCGCAGGCCGCGGTGCAGATGCTCAGCGCGATGAGGTACGGATAGAGCACGCGATGGTCGAAGGCGGTGAACGCCTCGCGCACGCCGCTGCCGTGGACGAGCAGGTCAAACGAGTCGAGCCGCACGCCCCACGCGATGAGCAGGAGCAGGAAGGCCGAGTAGATGGCGAAGTGCCGCCGCACCCAGGTGGACACGTGGAGCTGACCGCGCTGCAGGTGCACCGACGGCGTGAGGGCATAGAGAATCATCACCGCCGCGCCAACCGCCGCGGCGAGCAGCACCGCCCAGTCGCGCAGCATGCGCTCAAACGGCAGCCAGGCCGTCCAGAAGGCGATATCCCGGCCCAGATAGGGGTCGATCTCGCCGAGCGGCGTCGCCCATCTGGCCCGGAGGAAGACCACCCAGTCGCCCTGTGGAAGCGAGACCGCTGCGGCAATGACCACGCTCAGCGCCGCCGCCGTCAACGTGAGCAGGCGTCCGGGGACCGCCTCGCCGATCACCAGGTTCGCGAGGCGGCGCGGCAAGATCAGCGACACGATGGACCGCCGCATCGCCAGCAGGTTCACGAACGTGAAGACGAAGGCGACCCCGAAGAGCCCGGCGCGCATCGTCGCGAGCGCCGCGAAGCGCGCGCGCCAGACTGAGGCCATGCCGAGGGCGTCGAACCACGCCCACTCCGCGTACGCACCCGCCAGCAGGCGCCCCGCAAGGAGCGCGACCGCCAGCGCCGCTCCGGCCAGCGCGAGGGCGCGTCGCAGCGTCACGCTACGCGCCGATGCCCTGCGTCTTCAGCCATCCCTCCACCTCGGCGCGAATCTCGGCCAATCGCGACTCGGACATCGCCTCGAAGCGCATGACGAGGATCGGCTGGGTGTTGGAGGCGCGAATCAGCCCCCACCCGTCACCGAACAGGATGCGCGCCCCGTCCACCGCAATGACCTCTCGGCGCGAGGCAAAGTACTGCTGGGCCGCCGCCACCACCTCGAACTTGCGGTCGTCCGGGCAGTCCACGCGCAGTTCGGGCGTGCTGACGAAGCGCGGCACGTCGGCGAGCAGTTCATCCACGCGCTTGCCGCTGTCTCCGAGAATACGCAGCAGGCGCGCCGCACCGTAGATGGCGTCGTCGTGCCCGTAGAAGCCCTCGGTGAAAAACATGTGTCCCGACATTTCGCCGGCAATCGGCGCGTGCAGCTCCTTCATCTTCTCCTTGATCAGCGAGTGCCCCGTCTTCCACATCAGGGGTTCGCCCCCGGCGGTGCGGATCGCATCGGGCAGGGCCTGCGAGCACTTCACGTCGAAGATGATGGCCTGCCCCTTCCCCGTGCGCTCGAGCACGTCGCGCGCGTAGAGGATGAGCAGGTAGTCGCCCCAGATGATCGTCCCGTTGCCATCCACGATGCCGATGCGGTCGGCGTCGCCGTCGAAGCCGATGCCGAGTTCCGCCCCGGTGCGTCGCACCGCGGCGATCAGGTCCTGCAGGTTTTCGACGACGGTCGGATCGGGATGGTGGTTCGGGAAGTTGCCGTCACTGTCGGCAAAGAGCAGCTCGGCGTCCACGCCGATGGCCTGGCACACCTGCGGCGCGGTGAGCGCGCCCACACCGTTCCCGCAATCCACGACGACCTTGATCGGCCGCCTGATCTTGCCGATGCGCTGGGCGATGTCCGCCACGTACTCGGGAATCGGCTGGATCTCGCGCACGGTTCCCTTGGTCGCGGCGTTCCTGCTGCCCGCGATCAGCTGGTAGAGCCGCTGGATGCCGTCGCCGTGCAGCGAGGTGGCGCCGATGCTGAGCTTGAAGCCGTTGAATTCGGGCGGATTGTGCGAGCCGGTCACCTGAATGCCGCCAACGACCCCGGCGTGGTGCAGGCTCCAGTACAGCACCGGCGTCGGCGCAATGCCGATGTCCACGACATCGAGTCCGCAGTCCGTGAGTCCCTTGACCAGGGCATCCCGGAGCGACGCGCCGCTGTGCCGGTTGTCGCGGCCCACTGCCACCGCGCCCGTGATGCCGCGCTCGGCGAGCACGGCGGCGTATCCGCGGCCAATGCCCTCGGCCGCCTCGATGGTGAGGTCGTCACCGACCACGCCGCGAATGTCATACTGGCGAAAGATGCCTGCGCTGATCATGGCTCGTTCTGAACGGGGTGAGCTGGGAACTTAACGCGCCGGAGACAGCAACGCCTCGCGAGTGGCGAGGCGTTGCGCGGGTCTCAGCGGGGCGCGTCGGCTGACGCGGCTTGGACCTGCGGCGCTCGAGGGACTCCGGCCCGGCTCCAGCCGATGACGCGCGTCGGGACGAGGCCGAGGACGAGGATCGCGATGGCCGTGGCAAAGACGACGCCGCGTGTGAGGGCGCCGGTGCGTTCCGGCTCCGCCGCCCCGTCCGGGCGCGCCTTCATGAACATCACGCGCACGACGTTCAGGTAGTAGCCCGCGGACACCACCGAGGTCAGGACCAGCACCACCGCCAGCGTCGTCAACGGCCGCGGCGCCTCGATGGCGGCCATCAGCAGGTACCACTTCCCGAAGAACCCGACGCCGCCGAAGATCGGGAAGCCCATGAGCGAGAGCATGAAGATCGCCATGGCGATGGCGAGCCCCGGCCGGACGTGCCAGAGCCCCTCGTAATCCGAGAGGTCATTGTTGGCGTCGCCCTCACGTCCCACGGCGATGACCACCGCAAAGGCGCCGTACGACGCCAGGGTGTACGCCACGAGATAGAAGAGGAACGCGGCCGAGCCGCCCAGCGTGCCGGCGGCCACTGCCACCAGCAGGTAGCCGGAATGGGCGATGGACGAGTACGCGAGCAGTCGCTTGAGGTTGCGCTGCGAGAGCGCCACGGTGTTGCCGACGAACATGGCGACCGCGGCCAGCCACCAGATGGGCGTGAACCAGGCCTCGCCCATGCCGGCGAGCGCCTCGAGCCAGACGCGCAGCATCGTCGCGAACGCGGCGGCCTTGACGGCCGTGGCCATGAACGCGGTGATGGGGGTCGGGGCGCCTTCGTAGACGTCGGGCGCCCACATGTGGAACGGCGCGGCGGCGATCTTGAAGCCGAACCCGACCAGCAGGAGGCCGGTGCCGACCAGCATCATCGGGTGCGCCACGAAGTTGCCGGCCACCACGCGCTGGCCGATGTCGGTAAGGTTCGTGGTGCCCGTGGCGCCGTAGATCAGCGCGATGCCGTACAGCAGGAACGCGGTGGCGAACGCGCCGAGCAGGAAGTACTTCAGCGACCCTTCGGCCGACTTGGCGCTGCGCCGATTGAAGCCGGCGAGCACGTAGATCGCCACCGACATCAGCTCGATGCCGAGGAAGACGATCATCAGGTCGCGCGCGGCGGCGAGGATCATCATGCCCGCGGTGGCGAAGAGCACCAGCACGTGCGACTCGGCGGGGAGAATGCGCTCGCGCTGGTTGTACTCCATGCCGAGCGCCACGGCGCCGAACGCGCCGAGCAGGCAGATGAGGTCGGTGGCCCAGCGGAAGTTGTCCACCGCGATGACGCCGACGTTCGACGACAGGCCGCGGGTGGAGTACCAGAGCGTCATGGCGATGGTCGCCGCGATCAGGGCGAGCGCCGCCCGGCCGACCGCCTGCTGGTGCTCGGTGGACTCGGGCCGCCAGGCAGCCCAGAGCATCAGGACCATGGCCCCGACGATAAGCAGCAGGTCAGGCCCGAGAGCCTGCATGAGCTGCGACGGATTCGCGAGATCGAAGATCATTTATCGCGCCGTGTTGGAGGCGGAGGCCGGCGCCGTATTCGCGCTGGCCTCGACGTACGTGACCAGGCGCCGTGCGGCGGCCTCGGTCTTCTCGAGCACCGGCTTGGGATAGACACCCATCCAGACGATGGCGATGAGCAGCGGCACAAGCAGCCCGATTTCCCGCCAGTTGAGATCCTTGATGGTCTCGTTCTCCGGCTTGGACAGCTTGTTGTAGATGATCCGCTGCAGCGCCCACAGCAGGTAGGCCGCGGCAAAGATGACGGCCGTGGCCGAGATGACGGCGGCCACCGGCTGGGTCTTGTACGCGCCGACGAGCACCAGGAACTCGCCGATGAAACCGTTGGTCCCCGGCACGCCGATGCTGCTCAGCGAGACGATGGTGAGGATGGTGGCGAAGATCGGCACCACCTTGGCGATGCCGCCGTAGTCCTCGATCATGCGCGTGTGCCGCCGCTCGTAGATCATGCCGACGAGAAGGAACAGCGCGCCCGTGGAGACGCCGTGGTTGATGTTCACCATCAGCGCGCCCTGCATCGACTCGACCGTGAGCGAGAAGATGCCGAGCATCACGAAGCCGAGGTGGCTGACGGACGAATACGCCACCAGCTTCTTGAAGTCCGGCTGCACCATGGCCACGAGGGCGCCGTACACGATGCCGATGACCGCGAGGACGATGATCAGGTTGCGCACCGCGGGATTCATGGCGGCGCTCGGGAAGAGCGGCAGCGCGAACCGGATGAAGCCGAACGTGCCCATCTTCAGCATGATCGCGGCCAGGATCACCGAGCCGGCCGTGGGCGCCTCGACGTGCGCGTCGGGCAACCAGGTATGGAACGGGAACATCGGCACCTTGACCGCGAACGCGAGCGCGAACGCGCCGAAGAGCCAGAGCGTCGTCGTCGGGTCGAGGTGGACGTTGTTCAGGATGAAGTCGTAGCTGAAGTTCGGCGCACCGGCCACCCGCGACGCCTCGGAGCCGAGGTACAGGATGGCGACCAGCATGAGCAGCGAGCCGATCATAGTGTAGATGAAGAACTAGATCGCCGCGTAGAGCCGCCGTTCCCCGCCCCAGACGCCGATGATCAGGTACAT
The DNA here is from genome assembly GCA_016218305.1 of Gemmatimonadota bacterium. Taxonomy (GTDB): domain Bacteria; phylum Gemmatimonadota; class Gemmatimonadetes; order Gemmatimonadales; family Gemmatimonadaceae; genus PNKL01. The sequence continues at coordinate 36,981 of JACREJ010000025.1, forward strand.
CGGCACCAGCATGATCTCCCACATCACGTAGAAGAGCACGAGATCGAGCGCCACGAAGACGCCGAGCATGCCAATGGTCAGGAACAGCAGCATCACGTAGTAGGCGTGCGGCTTGGTGCGGATGCTGGTCCAGCTGCCGAGCACGGCCAGCGGCATCATCAGCGTGGTGAGCAGCACGAGCATCATCGAGATGCCGTCGAGCCCCACCGAGAACCGGACGCCCCACTGCGGAATCCACGGCAGGTCCACCGCCGCCTGCCAGCCCGCGGCCGCCGGATCGATGGACCACCAGAGTCCGAGGGAGAGGATGGCCTCCGCCATGAAGAAGGCGAAGGCGAGGACGCGCACTTCACGCCAGCGCTTGTCGGCCGGGTCCTTGGCCGTCAGGAGCGCATGCGCCCACAGCCCGGCCGCGCCGAACAGCGGCAGCAGCAGCAGGACCGGAACGATCCAGGCGTTGTAATTGATCGACGACAGGAACGCGGTCATGGGTTACCGAAAGGTGAAGGCGCCAAGCAGGGTGATGACACCGATCAGCAGGACCCAGGCGTACGTGCCCACCTGGCCTGTCTGCAGCTGCGAGCCCATCCAACCGAAGGCGCGGGCCAGCAGCGCGCTGCCATTGACGAAGAGCCCGTCGATGATGCCGGCGTCGAAGCCCTTCCACAGGACGGCGCGCGACACGTTGACCGTCGGCTGCACGATGGCGGCGTCGTAGCCCTCGTCCACGAAGTACTTGTTCTCGAGCACGCGGTCGAAGCCCGTCGCCGCCGGTGAGTCCTTCTTGGCCACCAGCGCTGCCGGCTTGAGCCGCAGGACGGCGAACGTGATGCCGACCACCGCGATCAGGATGGCGGTGCCCACCAGCACGTATTCGGTGCTGTGCGACAGGTGGGGCGCCTCGCCCAGCGTCGTGCGCAGGGCATTCGCCCCGACCACCGGCTCGAGGAAGTGCTCGAGCCCGCCCACCGGGCCGATCGCATCGAGGAGCGCCGGCACGTTGAGCCAACCGCCGAACGCGGCGAGGATGGCCAGCACCACCAGCGGGCCGGTCATGATCCACGGCGCTTCCTTCAGGTGCGGCCGCTCGGCCTCCCCGGTCCGGTTGGGGCCATGGAAGGTGTAGAGCATCATCCGCGTCATGTAGATCGCCGTCAGCAGCGCCGAGGCGAGCCCGAGCCCGTAGACGATCATCAGCAGCGTGCTGCCCGGAATGCCAAGCAGCGACGCCTCGGCCAGCGTCGAGTGGTGCGCCCGCGCGAAGACCGAGGCGAGGATCTCGTCCTTGGAGAAGAACCCCGAAAAGAGCGGGATGCCGGCGATGGCCAGCGTCGCAGTCCACATCAGGTAGAACGTGATGGGCATGTACGTCTTCATGCCGCCCATGTTGCGCATGTCCTGCGCGTCGTCATGGTTGTGCGTGGCGTGATACGCCGCGTGCATGACGTAGATCACCGAGCCCGACCCGAGGAACAGCAGCGCCTTGAAGAAGGCGTGCGTCACGAGGTGGAAGACGCCGGCCACGTAGGCCCCGACGCCGACGCCGATGAACATGTAGCCGAGCTGCGAGACCGTGGAGTACGCCAGCACCTTCTTGATGTCCCACTGCTTCAGGCCGATCGTCGCCGCGAAGAACGCCGTCGCCGCGCCAACGGCCGCCACGGTGAGCTGGGCCACCGGCGCCATCGAGAAGATCCCCGAGGCGCGGGCCACGAGATAGACGCCCGCCGTCACCATCGTCGCCGCGTGGATCAGCGCGGAGACCGGCGTCGGGCCGGCCATCGCATCCGGGAGCCACACGTACAGCGGGATCTGTGCGCTCTTGCCCGTGCATCCGACGAACAGGAACAGGGCGATCGCCGTGGCGATCACGCCGCCCATCGGGAGCTCGGCCGCCTTCTCCGCCACGCCGAGGATGTCGAGCGTGCCGAGGTTGGCGAACATCAGGAACATCGCGACCAGGAAGCCGAAGTCGCCGATGCGGTTGACGATGAACGCCTTCTTGCCGGCGTCGGCGTTGGCCTTCTCCGAGAACCAGAAGCCGATGAGCAAGTAGGAGCAGAGCCCCACCCCTTCCCAGCCCACGAACAGCAGCGGGTAGCTGCCGCCGAGGACGAGGATCAGCATGAAGAAGACGAACAGGTTGAGGTACGCGAAGTAGCGCGGGTACCCCGGATCGTCCTGCATGTAGCCGACGCTGAAGATGTGGATCAGCATGCCGACGCCGGTGATGACCATCACCATGACCATCGACAGCGGATCGAGCAGGATCGTCGCGTTGAGGTTCAGGTCGCCGACGGGCATCCACGAGAACAGCGTGAGGACGTAGGGATGCTCCATGTCGACGCCGCGCATCGCGGCGAAGATGGCCACCGCGAGGCCGAACGCCGCCACGAGCACGCCGGGGCCGACGAGACTGACGATCTTCGCGAACTTGTGCCGCGGCGGATGGCCGTGGTCGTCGTGGCCGTGGTCGGCGTGCGCGTGGGCGTCCCCATGCCCATGCGCCTCACCGTGCCCGTGCCCGTTGTCGGCAGAGGGATCGGCCGGGCCGATCTTGGCTGCGCCAAGCATCGCGAGGGTTCCGTTGATCAGGAACCCCAGGAGCGGCAGCAGCGGGAGCAGCCACACCAGGCGCGCGACGGTTGTCGCGAGCGGGTGCGCCCCCTCGGGAATCAAGGCCGGGTTCATCATCCCTTGAGGAGGTTGATGTTCTGGAGGTTGACCGTCCGCTGGTGGCGGAAGATGGCAATGATGATCGCCAGCCCGACCGCGGCTTCCGCCGCGGCGACAGTCATCGTAAAGACCACGAACACCTGGCCGGCCGCGCCGTACAGCTTGCTCAGCGCCACGAAGGACAGGTTGACGGCGTTGAGCATCAGCTCCACGCACATGAAGATCATGATCGCGTTGCGGCGCGTCAGGACGCCGATGACGCCGATCGTGAACAGGAGCGCCGAAAGGGCGAGGGCCTCAACGAGCATCGGTCCTCCGCTTGCCAAGCACCACCGAGCCCACGATCGCGGCGAGCAGGAGCACGCTCGTCAGCTCGAAGGCCAGCAGGTACTCCTTGAAGAGCGGGGCGGCCACGGGGCCGATGATGCCGCCGGCCACCGGCGTCGCCGCCGCCGCGGCCGCCTTCGCGGCGAGGTCCGGCGGGATCATCTTGTCGATCGTGCTCGACCGGTTCAGCGCCATCACCTCGGCGAGCAGCGCGAGGCCGACGAAGAGCGCGAGCACGTAGCCCCACTTGCCCCGCGCGTCGGCCAGCTCGGACGGATGCCCGAGGTTGAGGAGCATGATCACGAACAGGAAGACCACCATGATCGCGCCGGTGTAGACCAGCACCTGCATGGTGGCGATGAACTGCGCATCGAGCATCACGTAGAGTGCCGCCAGCGCGAACATCACGTTCACCAGCCACATCGCCGCCGCCACCGTGTTCTTGCGGGTCACGAACGCGACGGCACTGGCGAGCGCGATCAGCCCGAAGAAGTAGAAGCCGAACGAATAGGCCAGCGAGTGGAATTGATTGGGTTGCATCACTCGCCCCTGGGATCAGCCGGATCCCACATCTCGCACACGGGGTGCGTCTGCGACGTCAGCCGCTTGAGATCGTAGATGAAGTCCTTGCGCTCGTACTCCGCATTCTCGTAGTGCCGGCCGAGGTGGATCGCCTCCTCCGGGCAGACTTCCTGGCAGTAGCCGCAGAAGATGCAGCGGAACTCGTCGATGTCGAAGACGAGCGGATAGCGATTCCCCTCCGCGTCCTCGCCCGGCACCAGCTTGATGCAGTTGGCCGGGCACACGGTCGGGCAGAGGCCGCACGCCACGCACTTGGCCTTGCCGTCCTCGGTGGTGAGCATGCGGTGCGTTCCGCGCCAGCGCGGCCCGATGTCCCATTTCTCCTCGGGATACTGGACGGTCACCTTGTGCGGGTCCACGAGGTGCTTGAACGACAGCGCCAACCCCTGGAACGTCGCGCGGATGTAGCTCGACTCGTCGACGGGCCGTTCGACGACCCTCGTTGTGATGGCCATCAGGCCCCCTTCCCGTTCAGGAGATCACTGCGGTCCGCGACGGCGCGCAGCTGTGCCACTTCTTCGCGCTGCAGCCGCGAGAACGCCGGGCTGATGATGCGCCCGCGGTCGAGCACCCAGAACACCAGCACCACGAACACCAGGTTCATGCCGAGCATCGCGCCGCGGAACGCCATCCCGTCGCGCGCCAGGCCCGCGAAGTCGAGGCCCAGCACCATGCTGGCCACCGCCGTGATGTAGAGGAGCGCCATCGGCAGCAGCACCTTCCAGCCCAGCGACATCAGCTGGTCGTAGCGGAAGCGCGGCACCGTCCAGCGCAGCCAGATGAAGGCGAAGACGAAGAACATGACCTTGCCGACGTACATGCCCATCGTCAGCAGCGTCTTCGTGATCGTCCACGGCGGCAGGTTGTCCCACGTGGTGAACGGAATATCCCAGCCGCCGAAGAAGAGCGCGATCATCAGCGAACTGGACGTGATGATGTTCGCGTACTCCGCCAGCGGGAACATGGAGTACCGCATCGAGCTGTACTCGGCGTGGTAGCCCGCGATCAGCTCCGACTCGGCTTCGGGGAGGTCGAACGGCACGCGGTTCGTCTCGGCGAGGGCCGCTACCGCGAAGATGAAGAAGGCCAGCGTCAGCAGGAGCACGTTCCACCCCTGCGTCTGCTGCTGCGAGATGACCGCGCTCAGGTTGACGTTGCCGGCGAGGAGCAGCACGCAGACGGTGCTCATGCCCATCGCGATCTCGTACGAGATCATCTGCGCCGAGGCGCGGAGGCCGCCGAGGAGCGCGTACTTGTTGTTGGACGACCAGCCCGCGATGGTGACGCCGTACACGCCCAGCGAGCTGATGGCGAGGGTGAACAGGAAGCCCACCGGCAGGTCGGCTACGACCATGTCGATGAGGCCGACACCCGGCACCGGAAGCGGCGACGCGAACGGAATCACCGCCCAGGTGATCATGGCGGGGACGAAGGCGATCGCCGGCGCCAGGATGAAGAGCGCCTTGTTCACGCCCCCCGGCATCGACTCTTCCTTCATGAAGTTCTTCACGCCGTCGGCGATCGGCTGGAGGAAGCCCTCCCAGCCCACGCGATTCGGACCGAGACGGTCCTGGATCCAGGCGGCGACGCGGCGCTCGGCGAGCGTCGTGTAGGCCACGCACAGCATATAGATGCCAAACGCAGCCCCCGCCTTGATGAGGCCGAACAGGATGAACATCCCGTCGGTGGGCGGAAGCTGCGGGTTCGCGGCCTGCAGGAGGAGGGACAGCGCGTGCGTCATGCGGTCACCCCCGCTCCGGCCGCCATCTGGCCCTTGAGTCCAAGCGAGTCATAGCTCATTCCGCTGAAGGCGGCCTCGGCCTTGGCCATCGCGGTAAAGACCGCCTCGGCCGAGTCGTACGCGCCGGGCTTCCCGGCTGCCGCGGCGAGACCCGCGAGCGCCATCCAGCTGGCGCGCGCCATCCCGGGCGCGGGGCGTGCCTGCAGGTAGCGCTGCGTGCGCCCGCGCAGGTTCGTGAAGGTCCCTTCCTCTTCCGCGAAATTCGCGATCGGGAGGAGGATGGCGCCGGCCGGCAGCCCCGTGGGCGCCACCGTGCCGATGAAGATCACCGCGCTGGCGCCGGACAGCGCCGACGTGTCGAGTCCGTCGCAGTCGTCGCCCGCGATCACCACCACCTTGCCCGCGCCCGCGAGCGGCTGGTCGGCGCGGCTGAAGCCGAGCATCTCCGCACCCGTCGCATTCGGGGCGCGGTCGGCGCGCAGCGCGAGGTCCTTGACGCCCGGCAGCGGCGCCTCGGCCCCCTTGGCGACGCGGAACTTGCCCGTCCCCGCCGCCTGCTTGAGCAGCCAGAGCGCTTCATTGGACATGGATGCGCTGGCCACGACGTGCGCGCTGGCGCCCTTGAGCGCGGCGCCGGCGGCGGACAGGGCCGCCTCCCACGAAGCCAGCTTCCCTGCAACGACCGGCGTCTCGAGCCGATCATCGCGGTTGATCCACTGGTAGTTGAGGCGGCCCTCGTCGCACATGTAGTACTGGTTGACGTCGGCGTTGGACCGCGGCTTCATCCGCACCACGTTCCCGTCGCGCGTCTCCAGCGTGACGTTGCAGCCCTGCGAGCAGTTGGGGCAGACCGACGCCGTGCGGTCGAGCTCCCACGCGCGTGCCTTGTTCAGGAAGTCCTTGCTGACCAGCGCGCCCACCGGGCACAGGTCGATCACGTTGGCCGCCCAGGGGTGCGTCAGGTCGTGGTCGGGCGCGATGCCGATGCGCGCGCGATCGCCGCGCTCCTCCACACAGAGCGCCTCGTCACCGGCGACATCGTCCATGAAGCGAACGCAGCGCGTGCAGAGGATGCAGCGGTTGGTGACGTACATGACGTCGCCGCCGAAGTCCTCGGCCGGGTTGAAGCGCTTCGGCTCGTGATACCGCGAGTCGGCGCGCCCTTCCTGGAAGGTGTAGTCCTGCAGCTCGCACTCGCCGGCCTGGTCGCAGATCGGGCAGTCGAGCGGATGGTTGATGAGGAGCAGCTCGAGCACGCCCTTGCGGGCGTCGAGCGCCTTCTGGCTGTAGACATGCACCACCTGTCCCTCACCGACGGTCGTCGCGCAGGACGGCGCCAGCTTCGGGAACTTCTCCACTTCCACGAGGCACATGCGGCAGACGCCCGCGATCTTGAGCCCGGGGTGGTAGCAGTAGTGCGGGATGAGCACCCCGGCGGTCTTGGCCGCCTCGAGGATGGTCGTCCCCTCGGGGACGCTGACCGCGCGTCCCTCGATGGTCAGGGTGATGAGCTTCGGGTCGGTCATCAGGCCGTCACCGCCACGGTGGATGAGCGCTTGCCGGAGATCAGCGCCTCGAACTCGCCGCGGAAGCGCGTAATGCCGCTGCACACGGGCGCGCCGCACGAGTCGCTGAGCACGCAGATGGTCTTGCCGGTCATGTTCTCGGTCAGCTCGAAGATCGTGTCGAGGTCCTCGTACGTCCCCTGACCCGCCACGATGCGCTCGAGGATCTTGGTCATCCACGCGGTGCCTTCGCGGCACTGCGTGCACTGCGCGCAGCTCTCGTGCGCGTAGAACCGCGCGAGCCGGGCGAGCTGCTTGGGCATGGACTGCGCGTCGTCGAAGATGATGACGCCGCCGGAGCCCAGCATCGTGCCGAACTCCATGAAGCCCTCATAGTCCATCTTGACCTGCTCGGCTTCCTCGATCGTGATCACCGGCACCGACGACCCGCCGGGGATGATCGCCTTGAACTTCCGGCCCGGCAGCGGTCCGCCGCACAGGTCGTACAGGAATTCCTTGAACGAGAAGCCCATCGGCACTTCGTAGTTGCCGGGGCGCGCCACGTTGCCGCAGACCGAGAAGAGCTTGCTGCCGGTGCTCTTGGGGCTGCCGAGGCACATCGCCTTGTACCACTCGGCGCCGTTGTTGAGGATGTGCGGCACCGCGGCCAGGGTCTCGACGTTGTTGACGGTCGTCGGCATGCCGAAGACGCCCGCCACCGCCGGGAAGGGCGGCTTGATGCGCGGATTGCCGCGGCGCCCCTCGATGGAGTTCATGAGGGCGGTCTCTTCGCCGCAGATGTACGCGCCGGCGCCGCGATGCACCCACATGTTGATCGTCTTGCCCGAGCCGCAGGCGTTGGGGCCGATCATCCCGGCCGCGCGCGCCTCGTCCAGCGCCTTCTCCATGACGGCGATGGGCTCGGTGAACTCGCCGCGGATGTAGATGTAGGTCGTCTCGGCACCGATTGCGTGCGCGGCAATCGCGCATCCCTCGATGAGCTGGTGCGGCGTCCACCGCATGATCTCGCGGTCCTTGAACGTTCCCGGCTCGGACTCGTCGGCGTTGCAGCACAGGTAGTGCGGCTTGCCGTCGTTCAGCTTCATGAACGACCACTTGAGGCCGGTCGGGAAGCCGGCGCCGCCGCGACCGCGCAGCCCGGATTCCTTGACGACGTTCTGGATGGCCACCGGGTCGGTGGCCAGCGCCTGCGGCAGCGCCTTATAGCCGCCGCGCGCCTTCCACCCCTCCAGCGTGCGTGCCTCGGGGTCGCCGAAGTACTTGCTGAGGATCGGTGTTTCGCGCGGATGGCTCTTGTGTGGATAGCCCATAGTTCAGACGGGAGACGGGTGACGGGAGACTTGCCCTACGAGGTACTGTTGTCTCTCTGTTGTTTCTCTGTTGTCTCTCTGTTGTTTCTCTTACGCGTACTGCTTGAGTATCTCCGGCACCTTCTCCACGCTCACGCTGTCGATGAAGTCGTTGTTGATCATGATTGGCGTCGCAAACCCGCACGCCCCTAAGCACTCGACTTCTATCACCGTGTACTTGCCGTCAGCCGACGTCAGGCCGAGCTCACCGCAGCCGGTCTTCTCGAGGAAGGCCTTCACCACGTCCTCGGCGCCCATGCAATTGCAGCAGGACGTCGTGCAGACCTGGATGAAGTACTTCCCCACTGGATGCTGGTGGTACATGGTGTAGAACGTCACCACGCCCTTGACGTAGGCGGCGGTGAGGCCGAGCACGTCGCCGACTTCCTTCATCGCGTGCTCGCTGACCCAGCCGCGCTCGTCCTGCACGATCCACAGCGCGGGCAGCAAGCCGGCCTGCTTGGTGGGATAGCGCGTCAGGATGTCGTCGAGCTTGGCGCGCGGCGCCGACCCGGCCGTGAAGACCGGCACATACGGTTCGTCGTGGTGCCCGTGCGCTGGCTGCGCTACTGCCCCGCCGGATGCTGATGGTCCGTGGCTCATGCGTCCCCTCGCCCGTCTGTTGTCTCTCGGTTGCTTCTCTGTTGTCTCTCTGTTGTCTCTCTCACCGATCGATCTCTCCCATCACGATGTCGATCGACGCATTGATGGCAATCACGTCGGATAGCAGGTGCCCCTCGACCATCTTGGGAATGGCCGAGAGGTTCACGAACGACGGGGGCCGGATGCGCCAGCGCACCGGCTTGGCCGTGCCGTCCGACACCATGTAGTAGCCCTTCTCCCCCTTGGGGGCCTCGACGGCCACGTACGACTCGCCGATGGCCGGGCGCGGTCCTTCCATCACGTTCTTGAAGTGATGGATCATGCTCTCCATCTCGCTCGTCGCCTTGTGCTTGGGCGGCAGGATGACGCGCGGGTCGTCCACGTTCACCGGGCCGTCGGGAAGGCGGGCGATGGCCTGCTCAATGATGCGCACGGACTGCCGCATCTCCTCCATGCGCACGAGGTAGCGGTCGTACACGTCGCCGTGCACGCCCACCGGCACCTCAAAGTCGTACGTCTCGTAGTCGAGATACGGGAAGTCCTTGCGGACGTCGTAGTCCACGCCCGACGCGCGCAGCATCGGGCCCGAGAGGCCGTAGTTGAGCGCCTCCTCGGGGTTCATCACGCCCAGCCCCACCGTGCGGCCCACCCAGATGCCGTTGCGCGTCAGCATGCGGTCGCACTCGCTCAGCGTCTTCGGGAACGTGCGGACGAAGGCCTTGAGCCCGTCGAGCCAGCCGTCGGGAATGTCGGCGGCCATCCCGCCCACGCGCGAGGCGCTCGTCGTGAGGCGCGCGCCCACCCACCCCTCGAACAGGTTGTAGATGTTCTCGCGCTCCTGGAACGACCACAGGAACGGCGTGAAGGCGCCGATGTCGATGCCCGTCGTCCCCATCCAGACCAGGTGCGACGCAATGCGCGACAGCTCCATGCCGATGACGCGCAGCACGGTGCAGCGCGGCGTGATCTCGATGCCGAACAGCTTCTCGGCGCCGAGGGAGAAGGCGATGTTGTTGCCGACGCAGTTCAGGTAGTCGTCGCGGTCGGTCCAGGGAATGATCTGGTTGTACTGGCGGTACTCGCCGATCTTCTCGAAGCCGCAATGCAGGTAGCCGATGTGCGGGATGCACCGCACCACCGTCTCGCCGTCGAGCTCGAGCACGAGGCGGAGCACGCCGTGCGTCGCCGGATGCTGCGGCCCGATGTTGATGAGCATGTGCTCGCCCTCGAGCTCCGGCTCGAGCGCGGGCGGCGCCTGCAGGGCGAGGCCGCCGGTGTCGCCGGCGACGAGCGGAATGCGCTGCGGCTTGCCGTCGGCGCCGAGGCCGGTGGTCGAGAGTTCGACTTCAATCGTGCGCTTGGTGGCCATCGGCTATTCTCCCGTGGACTCGCCGCCCTTGATGCGGGCGCGCATGTCGAGCGGAAGCTCCTGGAAGGCGTCGGCGATGGAGAGTTCTTCCATCGAGTACCGGGCCTCGGGGTTGGCGGCGAGCGCCTGGCGCAGCTGCTCGGCGCGGCTGAGGCGCCCACGGAGCGGGAAATCCTTGCGGAGCGGGAATCCTTCCGTGTACTGCTCCCACAGCAGGATGCGCCGCAGGTCGGGGTGCCCCTCGAAGACGATGCCGAACATGTCGTAGCACTCGCGCTCGAGCCAATCGGCGCCTTTGTAGACCGACCAGACCGACGCGATCTTGAGCGGCTGTCCCTTGGCCAGCGGCGCCTTGAGGCGCAGGAAGCGGCGGTACTTGATGGAGCGCAGGTGCCAGATCACCTCGATCGGCATGCCGCGATCACGGAACTCCACCGCCGTGACATCGGAGAGGTACTCGTAGCTCTGCGACGGGTCGTCGTGCAGCCAGCGCACGATGTCGAGGGCGCGGGCGGGGTCGATCGTGACGTTCGTCTCGCCCCACACGACGTCCACCCGCAGGATGGCGGCGCCGAACTGGGCCTTGAGCGCCTCGGCGGAGGGGTTCGCGTCGCCGCCGCGATGCGGCACGTTCTTGGGCGTCGCGGGCGTCGGCAGTCCCGGCGCCGACCCCGACTGGATCACCGTGAAGGCGCTCACTGTCCGCTCCGCGTCTGGGGGATGGAGTTCCCGAACTGCTCGGACAGCTTGTCGATGCGCGACGGCGGGATGTAGAGCTGGCTCGTCGGATCCGGCTCCATCTCGACGCGGGCCGCGGTGTCGGACATCCGGTCCTTCATCACCTTCTTCTGCAGCATCATGATGGCGTGGATCAGCGCCTCGGGGCGCGGCGGGCAGCCCGGCACGTACACGTCGATGGGGATGATGGTGTCGATCCCCTGCACGACGGCGTAGTTGTCGAACATGCCGCCCGTGGAGGCGCAGGCGCCCATGGAGATGGCCCACTTGGGCTGCGGCATCTGCTGCCAGATGCGGCGCAGCACCGGAGCCAGCTTGAACGGAACGCGCCCCGCGCAGATCAGGACGTCAGCCTGGCGGGGCGAGTATCCCATGCGCTCCATGCCGAAGCGCGCGAGGTCGAACTTGGAGGCGGCGGTCGCCATGAACTCGATGGCGCAGCACGCGGTGCCGAACGGCATGGGCCACAGTGAGTTGGCGCGTCCCCAGTTGACCAGGAAGTCGAGCCGGGTGGTGATCCACCCCTCGCTGTTGACCGGGTCCACCGAGACGACGCTGGGGGTTGGCGTTTGGATCAGTCCCATTGGAGGGCTCCCTTCTTCCAGACGTAGGCGAAGCCGGCGAAGAGGATGGCCATGAAGACGAGCATTTCGCCGAGCCCGAAGAACGAGATCTGGCCCGCGGGGCACGCGCCGCCGACGAGCGGCACCGCGCACGAGAGCTGGCGATAGTACGCCGCCCACGGAATCATGAACACGGTTTCGATGTCGAACACGATGAACAGCATCGCCACCATGTAGAACTTGATCGAGAACCGCTCGCGGGCATCGCCCAGCGGGGGCATGCCCGATTCGTAGGGCTGCTGCTTCACCGGTGTCGGCCGCGTGCGCATCACGAGCTGCGAAAGCCCGATGATGGCCACCGCCGTAAGGATGGCGATGCCGAGCAGGAAGAGGACGGGTATGTAGTTGCGATCCATGCCAGTTAGTCCCACTTCGTGAAAGAATTCACGAGCGCACATTGACTCGGAAAAGTAGACGTTGTGCGCGGAGAGTGTCAACGCATGATTATAGATGGCGGATAAGGAATTGCCCGATGAATTGTGAGGGATTGTTGCGCGCGCAGATTGCGAAATGCGGGGCCCCTCGTTCCGCAGGCCTCCGCGCCCGGAGCCTCCCCCTCCCAGGGCCCTGCACGCGCGCCCTTCCTCAGACCCCGCGCGAAGGCGTAATTTTGCCCGAACCCCTAACCCCCTGCGCGCAATGACCATCCAGAACGACGCCTGGATCACCGAGATGGCCGAGAAACACGGCATGATCGAGCCCTTCGAGAACTCGCAGGTGCGCTCGGGCGTCATCTCCTACGGCGTCAGCGCCTACGGCTACGACATGCGCGTGGCGCGCGAGTTCAAGATCTTCACCAACGTCCTGAACTCCATCGTGGACCCCAAGTTCTTCGATCCCAAGAGCTTCGTGGAATGGGAGGGCGACGTGTGCATCGTGCCGCCCAACTCCTTCGCGCTGGCGCGCAGCGTGGAGTACTTCCGCATCCCGCGCGACGTCATGACCATCACCGTGGGCAAGAGCACCTACGCCCGCTGCGGGATCATCACCAACGTCACGCCCTTCGAGCCGGAGTGGGAAGGCTACGTGACGCTGGAGATCAGCAACACGACGCCGCTGCCGGCGAAGATCTACGCCAATGAGGGGATCGCGCAGGTGCTCTTCTTCAAGGGCAACGCCCCGCCGGTGACGAGCTACAAGGACAAGAAGGGGAAGTATCAGGGTCAGGTGGGCGTGACGCTGCCGAAGATCTAGGACTTCCCTGCCACCACGAAGTACGAAGGGCGCGAAGGGGCGCGATGGGCTCGCTTGTGCGGCGGGCCCTTTCCACACGGGGGAACTGCCATGCAATTGAAACGCTGCTCAGCGTCTGCCGCGCTACTTGTCGCCGTGTGCGCGTGGTCCGCGAGCGCCCAGTCTCCACGCTCGCCCGACGAAGCCGCCGCCATCGCCGCCGCCGACTCTCTCCTCGCCGCACTGTCACGCGACGACAAGGCGGCGCTGGCCCGCTTCACCACGGATTCCGCCATCCTCGGCTATTCCGCGATTCGCGGCGGTGCGGAGCGTGTACGCGTGCACTCGGTGGCAGAGGTGCTCGCGCAGCCGTCCTCCGTGCGCATCACCGAACGCGGATTCGGCGCCACCGCGCGCGTCCAGGACCGACTGGCTCAGGTCTGGATGCCGTACGACATCTACATCGACGGCAAGTGGTCGCACTGCGGCATCGATGCCTTCACGCTGCTGAAGATCGCCGGCCACTGGCGCGTGGCCTCGCTGTTCTACACGGTCGAGCAACCGCCGGCGTGCCAGCCGCACCCCGCCGGACCGCCCGGGCGCTGATGCTGTTCGGTTCGACGCGCCGGGGCCGCACACGGCCCCGCGCCTGATTCACGCCGGCGGCATCCGCACGATCTTCCCCATGAACAGCACCGTCCCCGTGAGCCGCTCGCGCAGCACGAACAGGTACGGACGGTCCACGCGCATCGTCGGGTAGGACGGCATTGAGGTGACGCCGATGCCCACGGTCGTCACGGCGGCCGCCTCGGTGCCCTCTTCGTTGATGTCCACGAAGGTGTTCTGCTTCACGAACTCGATGAAGAGCTCATGCCCCGCCGGCGCGGCCGCCATCTGCGTGAAGTCCGCACCGCCCGGGGCAAACGGCACCACCATGCCGAGCGCCTTCAGGTCGTCGTTGAGACGACGCTCGTACTTGAGCGTCAGCCGCGGCAGGTAGAAGTAGACCTTCTGCGTGCGGAACGCGGACGTCAGTGCCTGCCACGACGCCGGCGTGAGCGACGCCGCCAGTGTCTCCACGTCGGTGCCCGCCTTGGGGAGCAGCACCGTCATGGAGAAGGCGGTGTTGCCGTACGGCAGGTCGGCGGCCTGGTACGTCGCCGTCTCGGCGTAGGACAGTGTGTCCAGTCGGTACATCAACTGCACCGCCTGCGAGCCGCCCGTCGCGGCGTAGAACGTGGCCGGCGCCGTCTGCGCCGGATCGAACTTCAGGCGCCAGCTTCCCTTGAAGTAGATGGCGTTGATCAGGAACATCACCTGCTGCGCGGTGATGTCGTCGAGCACGGTCGGAATCTTCCCCGCCGTCGCGGTGTTGACCCAGCCGTTGATGGCCGCCAGCGACGCCGCCCGGTCGTTGAAGTTCAGCCCACGCACCGTGGCGTCGAAGTACACCCTAGTGGTGTCGAAGAACGCCTGCCGGAAGGGGAATTCCTGCCGGTACCAGATGGAGTTGGCGATCCGCATCTGCACGCCCGGATCGAGCGACGTGAGCAGCGCGACGAGCGACTTGTAGCCCGCATTGATCTCGGGGACCGTCGCGTTGCCGAACTGGAGCGCCGCACGCATCTGGTCGGCGGTCTGGCCCGCCGCCCCGTTCAGCGTCATGCCGAGCGCAAACGATGCGCTCAGCGGCGATATGAAGACGTTGCTGTCCCGCTGGGCGGCGTTGACCTTGCCCCACAGGGCGAAGGCGAACGCGTTCGCGGCATCGCGAACCTTGATCTCATTGGCGGTGAGCGCGCGCGGCAGCGCCGTCAGCGCCGCAGGCGGACCCGAGGGGTTGCCTTCGGTGGGCGTCGTGGCGCAGGCCGCCGCGGCCACCAGCACCGCGACGGCGGCAAGGGAGCGAACGAACATGGCGGTCTCTCTCGGATAGCACGTCATACCTGTGCTACCCCACAGACTCACTTCTTGCCACCGCCCAGCCGCCGGTCAAGGAATTCGGCCGAGGTCTTGAAGGCCTCCACCCACCGGTCCCACCGCAGGAACCCGTGGATCTCGTCCGGGAAGACGAGTTGCTCGACCTCGACGTTCCGCTCGCGCAGCGCCTGCACGAGCGTGACCGTCTCCACGAAGCGCACGTTGCGGTCGTCGTCGCCGTGAATGACCAGCACCGGCGAACGCCAGCCGTTCACGCTCGACATCGGGGACGCGTTGAACGCCGTGCGGGTGCGCTCCGGGTTCTCGAGCGGGTTGTAGGACGGCACGAAGGTCGCGACCCCGACGTTCCAGTCGTGCACACCGTGGAAGTCCACGCCGGCCGCAAACAGGTCGGAGGCGCGCGAAAGTCCCATCGCCGTGAGGTAGCCGCCGTAGGAGCCGCCCCAGAGCGCAATGCGCTTGGGATCCACGTCGGGACGCCCGGCGAGATACAGGCCCGCGGCCATCACGTCCTGGAATTCACTGCCTCCCGACGCGCCGTAGTTGAGCGCCTCACGGAACTCCATGCCATACCCGATGCCGCTGCGGTAGTTGATGGACAGCACCACGTACCCCTTGCTCGCGAGGTGCTGGTTGAACGCGTAGGCGTTGGCGTAGTAGCTGGAGTAGTTCCAGCCGAGGAGCATCTGGCGGCGCGAGCCGCCGTGCATGAAGATCGCCGCGGGGCGTGCATCGCCCGCCTTGGCGCCGGGCGGCAGGAAGAGCTGGGCGTGGAACTTGAGGCCGTCGGTGGACGTGATCACCACCGGCTGCGGGTCCACCATCGCCCGTTCGGGAAAGTCGGCGGGGATCGTCCCCGGCGCGAGTTCGCGCGGTGCGGCCGCCCCCACCTGGATGACGGCGTGCGCGGGGCGGCGTGTTCCGGACTTGAAGAACGCGATGTTCGCGCCGTCGCTCGTCACCGCCGGCTGCCATTCGATGTCGGCGCCCGAGGTCACCGCGCGCGGCGGCCCGCCCGCGACGCTGACGCGCCAGATGTCGCGGCGGTCGATGTCGTCCTGGTTAGAGTTGAAGATCACCTCGCGCCGGTCAGGCGTGAACGTGACGTACTCCACCTCGAACGCGCCCGGTGTCAGCAGCACCGGCGCGCCGCCGTTGGCCGACACGGAATAGAGCGACGTCCAGCCCGTCTTCTCCCACGGGAAGACCAGCCGGTCGCCCGCCGCCCACGTCAGCTGCGCCCCGACGATGGGGCGGAAGACCGAACCCCGTCCGGTATCGGCGCGGAAGACGGTGCGCCCCTTCCCCGTATAGGCGTCGGCGACGACGATGGACCACGGTTCGGCGCGCCGCTCGGGCGTGAAGAGCATGTGCCACGACGCCGCCGGCGTGCGCAGGAATGCCACCTGCTTGCCGTCGGTGGACCAGACGGGATTTTCGTCCGTGTCCACGCTCGGCGCGATCCACTGCACGCTCTTTGCCGCGAGATCGAGGACGCCGATGAAGGCGTGCGTGCCGCGATTGCTCGCGAAGAGCAGCCGGCCGCCGTCGGGAGACCACGAGAGCGAGCCGATGCCGCCGCGCACGGTCGCCACCTGGGCGGCGGGCTTGCTCTCGTCCACGGGCGCCGTCCAGATGGCGCCACGCCGTACGAAAGCCATGGTGGCGCCGTCCGGCGACATCGCGACGCTGCCCGCGGCGCCCACCTTCGTCGGTTCACCCCCCGCCACCTTCACGCGCCAGAGCGCCATCTCCGCGCCGGCCGGGTCGCTCGTCGGATTCGGGTTCTCCCCCGCGCGGTTGGGACCCTGCCCACGCGTGAAGAAGATCGTGGAGCCGTCCTTGGACCAGACGAGCCCACCCAACTCCTGCCCGTCGGCCTGCGCGTAGGCGGTCAGCTTGCGGCCACGATACTCCGGCGGCGTCGCCACCCAAATGTTGCGCACCCCCCGGTCGTTCAGCACCCACGCCACCGCCCCGCCACTCGGCGCCGCGGTGAGGGAGCCCGGGTACGGCGCGGACATCAACTGCTCGATGGGGATCTCGCGCTGCTGGGCGAACAGCGGGGAGGCGAGCAGCGGGGAGGCGAACAGCACCGCGGTGACTACGGCACACGCGACACGGGAGGGCACACGCATGGCGACCATCTCCAGGCAGGGGGTTGGAACCGCGCCCTAACGTAGCACACGACTGCCGGGGCGTCAGCCACCGTCTACTTCAACCACGAAGACCGAAGGGCGCGAAGGGGCGCGAAGAAGGGCTCACCTAGGCGGTGAGCCCTTCGCGCCCTTCATTCCCTTCGCGCCTTCGCGATGTCTGTTGTCGTTGCGGTTCCCTGCCCCCAACCCCCGCACCACACCCTGTTCCCTGCCTCCTGAACCGGAGAGCGGCTCTATCCACTCCCCAGCGTGATCTTCTCCGGCCTCTCGGAGATCGCGCCCCAGATGTAATCGCCGTTCATCCGCTTGATGAAGTCGATGCTGATCCCCTTGGGGCAGGCCGCCATGCACTCGCCGAACAGCGTGCAGCCGCCAAACCCCTCGAGATCCATCTGCGCTACCATGCTGAGCGCACGGCGATAACGCTCCGGCTGGCCCTGCGGCAGCAGTCCGAGGTGGCTGATCTTGGCCGCGGTGAACAGCGACACTGAGGCGTTGGGGCAGGCCGCCACGCAGGCGCCGCACCCGATGCAGGCCGCGGCGTCCATGGCCTCGTCCGCGTCCGGCTTGGCGATGGGCAGGGCGTTGGCGTCCTGCGGCGACCCCGTGGCCACGGAGATGAACCCGCCGGCCTGGATGATGCGGTCGATCGCCGAGCGGTCCACGATGAGGTCGCGGATCACCGGGAACGCCTTGGCGCGCCACGGCTCCAGCGTGATCGAGTCGCCGTCCTTGAACGAGCGCATGTGCAGCTGGCACGTGGTGGTCAGCTTGCTCGGCCCATGCGCTACGCCGTTGATCATCATGCCGCACATGCCGCAGATCCCCTCGCGGCAATCGTGATCGAAGGCAATGGGGTCCTTGCCTTCGAGCGCGAGCTTGTCGTTGACGACGTCGAGCATCTCGAGGAACGAACTTTCCGGGCTGACGTCGGTGGCCGTGTACTCCTCGAACTTGCCGGGAGCCTTGGGGCCCGCCTGCCGCCACACCTTGAGCTTGATAGTCATGGTTCCAGACATTCGGTCACTCACTTGTAGCTGCGGGTGGCGAGATGCACGTTCTCGAACTCGAGCGGTTCCTTGTTGAGCACCGGCGCCGACGTGTCGCCGGTATACTCCCACGCCGCCACGTAGCAGAAGGCGTCGTCGTTGCGCTTGGCCTCGCCCGCCTCCTGGTACTCCTCGCGGAAATGGCCGCCGCAGGATTCCTCACGGTGCAGCGCGTCGAGGCACATCAACTCGCCGAACTCCAGGAAGTCGGCCACGCGGCCGGCCTTCTCGAGCTGCTGGTTCAGCGTGTCGCCGCTGCCCGGCACGGTGAGATTCTGCCAGAACTCCTCGCGCACCGCGGGGATCTCACGTAGCGCCTGCTTGAGGCCGGCCTCGTTGCGGGCCATGCCGCAGTGCTCCCACATGATCTTGCCGAGCGCGCGGTGGAACGAATCGGCCGTGCGCTTGCCATTGATGCCGAGCAGGCGCGACGTGCGCTGCTGCACGGCATCCACGGCGGCGCGAAACTCGGGATGGTCCGTCGTCACCTTTTCGAACTTGTTGCTCGCCAGGTAGTGCCCGATCGTATACGGCAGGACGAAGTAGCCGTCGGCCAGCCCCTGCATCAGGGCGCTCGCGCCGAGGCGGTTGGCCCCGTGATCGCTGAAGTTCGCCTCGCCGATGACGTGCAGCCCCGGGATCGTGCTCATGAGGTTGTAGTCCACCCAGAGCCCGCCCATTGTGTAGTGCGAGGCCGGATAGATGCGCATCGGCACTTCGTAGGGATTCTCGTCCGTGATGCGCTGGTACATCTCGAACAGGTTGCCGTACCGCTCCGCAATCTCCTTGGCGCCGAGCCGCGTGATGGAGTCGGCGAAGTCGAGGTAGACGCCCCGCCCGCCCGGGCCGACGCCGCGGCCGTCGTCGCAGGCCTCCTTGGCGGCGCGGCTCGAGATGTCGCGCGGCGCGAGGTTGCCGTAGCTCGGATACTTGCGCTCGAGGTAGTAGTCGCGGTCTTCCTCGGGGATCTCGCTCGGCTTCTTGCCGACGTCCTCGCGCTTCTTCGGCACCCAGACTCGGCCGTCGTTGCGCAGCGACTCGGACATGAGCGTCAGCTTGCTCTGGTGCTCGCCGGCCACCGGGATGCACGTCGGATGGATCTGCGTGTAGCACGGGTTGGCGAAGGCCGCTCCCTTCTTGTAGGCGCGGTAGATCGCCGTCGCGTTGCACCCCTGCGCGTTGGTGCTGAGATAGAAGACGTTGCCGTAACCGCCGGTGCCAAGCACCACGGCGTCGGCCACGTGCGCCTCCACCGCGCCGGTCACCAGGTTGCGCGTGACGATGCCGCGCGCCACGCCGTTGATGGTCACCAGCTCAAGCATTTCGTGGCGGTTGTACATCTTCACGCCGCCGCGCGCGATCTCCTTTTCCAGCGCCTGGTAGGCGCCGAGCAGGAGCTGCTGGCCGGTCTGCCCGCGGGCGTAGAAGGTGCGGCTCACCTGCGCGCCGCCGAACGACCGGTTCGCCAGCAGGCCGCCGTACTCGCGCGCGAACGGCACACCCTGCGCCACGCACTGGTCGATGATGTCCACCGAGACCTGCGCCAGCCGGAAGACGTTGGCCTCGCGCGCGCGGAAGTCGCCGCCCTTCACCGTGTCGTAGAACAGCCGCTGGATGCTGTCGCCGTCGTTGCGGTAGTTCTTGGCGCCGTTGATGCCGCCCTGCGCGGCAATCGAGTGCGCGCGGCGCGGCGAGTCCTGGAAGGCGAAGCAGCTGACGTTGTACCCCAGCTCGCTCATCGACGCGGCGGCGCTCGCGCCGGCCAGGCCGCTGCCGACCACGATGACGTGGTATTTCCGCTTGTTCGCCGGGTTCACCAGCTTCATCTCGAAGCGGTGCTTGTCCCACTTCTCGGCGATGGGGCCAGTCGGGATCTTGGAATCGAGTTTCATGTTCGTCTCCGCCTCAACGCACGATGCCGAGGGCGACGCCCAGCGGCACGAGGCTGAAGCCCACGGTCACGACGAGGGCAATGATGAGCGGCAGGCGCCGCTGCAGGGGCTCGGCGGCGTTCTTGGCGAGGCCCAGCGTGCGCAGCACCGCCCACGTCCCGTGGAACAGGTGCAGCAGCAGGAAGAACATCGCGACGAGGTAAAAGACCACCCAGAACGGGCGCTCGAAGGCGAGCACCACGTTGCCGTACGCGGCGCCGCGGCTGAACTCCGGCAGCAGCCACTTCCACCCGAGCGTGAACTGCCCGAGGTGCAGCACGAGGAAGATGGCCAGGAAGACGCCCCCCCAGCGCAGCGTGCGCGACGCGTACGTGCTCACCTGGGCGTCGCGCAAGGCGTAGTCCACCGGGCGCGCCGCCCGGTTGCGCATGGTCAGCTGGTAGGCCGCCAGGACGTGCAGCACCGTGGAGACGAGCAGCACGACGCGCACCGCCCACGTGATTTCGATGATGTCTTCCTGGAGGAGCTTGGCATACGCGTTGTAGCGCTCCATCCCCATGAAGATCTGCAGGTTGCCGGCCATGTGGCCGATGACGAAGCCCACGAGGATGAGCCCCGTGACGCCCATCACCACCTTCTTGCCGACCGAGGAGTCCCAGAACTTGAGCATGTTCCAGAGGTTGGGAGCGAACCCGGACGGTGGGCGGCGCGTTGCCGCACCGCGACCGGTGCTCGTGGACCTAGATACGGCGCGGGGTCGACGCTCGGCCGACCCCGCCCCACCATCCTACAACTTCACGACGCTCATCGGTTCGCGCACCGCGTCGGCGCTCTTCTCCAGCGCCGCCTTCTCGTCCGCCGTGAGGTCGATCTCGACGACCTTGATGAGCCCCTGGCGCCCGAGCTTGCACGGCACGCCGAGGAACAGGCCCTTCATGCCGTACTCCCCCTCGAGCCACGCCGCGCACGGCAGGATGCGCTTCTGGTCGTTGACGATCGCCTCGACCATCTGCACGGCGCCCGACGACGGCGCATAGTACGCCGAGCCGGTCTTGAGGTACTTCACGATTTCGCCGCCGCCGTTGCGGGCGCGGACGACCAGCGGCTCCAGCTCTTCCTTCGAGAGGAACTGCGTGATCGGGATGCCGCTGATGGAGGTGTAGCTGATGAGCGGCACCATCGTGTCGCCGTGGCCGCCGAGCACCATCGCCTGGATGTCGCGCACCGAGACGTCGAGCTTCTCCGCGATGAACGAGCGGAAGCGGGCGGTGTCGAGGATGCCGGCCATGCCGAGCACGCGCTCGCGCGGGAAGCCGCTGGCCTTCATCGCGACGTAGCACATCACATCGAGCGGATTCGAGACGACGATGATGATGGCATTGGGCGACGTCTTGGCGACTTCGGCCGCGCACGAGCCGACGATGCCGGCGTTCGTGTTGAGCAGGTCGTCGCGCGACATGCCCGGCTTGCGCGGGATGCCCGCCGTGATGACGACGATGTCCGAGCCGGCCGTCTCTTCGTAGCCGGTCGTGCCGGTGACCCGAGAGTCGAAGAGCTCGATGGGCGCCGACTCCCACTGGTCGAGTCCCTTCCCCTGCGGAATGCCGTCGGCGATGTCCACCATCACGACGGAACGGGCGAGTTCCTTCTCGGCGATGCGCTGGGCGGTCGTGGCGCCGACATTGCCGGCCCCGACCACGGTGATCTTGTTGACCATAGGAGTGGCAGGTAGAGAGTACGCTGCGATGCTGCCGGAACGGGAAGAAATTACGGTTCGCGCACGCAGATGTAAACGCGTTTCCACCGGCAACTCGCGCTCCATTTGCCCTACGACGGCAACTGGAATCCCCTACCCGCCCACCTCGCTCAGGGCCTTCAACCCGCCAACGCGCAGCTTCAGCAACTCGTGCTCGCGCGGTTTCTCGGCCAGCGCCCTGGCGAAGTACGGTTCGAGCGGCTCGCCGGCGCGCAGGGGCTCGCGCAGGTTGACCTCGTGATCGCCATAGAGGCAGGTGCGCAGGCGGCCGTCGGCGGTGAGCCGCACACGGTTGCACGTGTCGCAGTACGTGTGGGAGAGGGGCGTGATCACCCCAATCGTCCCCAGCGCGCCGGCAATGCGCAGGTAGCGCGCCGGTCCATTGCCGCGGGCCGGGCCGTCCACCGGATCGAGCGTGCCGAAGCGCGCCGCAATGCGCGCCAGCACCTCCTCGCTCGGCACGACGCGCTCGAACTCGGTCCCCGCAAGGTCGCCCACGGGCATCAGCTCGATGAACCGCACGTGCCAGGGATGGACGACGGTGAGCGCCGCGAAGTCCTCGACCTCGTCGTCATTGGCGCCGCGGATCACGACCACGTTGATCTTGATCGGATCGAGGCCCGCGTCGGACGCCGCCGTCGCCGCGACGATCGGGTCGAACGACAGGTTGCGCCGCGCGATCTCGGCGATGCGGTCGGGGCGCAGCGAATCCGAGCTCATGTTGACGCGGTCCAGACCCGCGTCGCGCAGCGCCTGCGCCATCTGCGGCAGCTTCACGCCATTGGTCGAGAGGGCGATATCCTCGATGCCCGGCACCGCGCGCAGCTCGCGGATCAGCGTCGGCAGGTCAGGGCGCACCGTCGGCTCGCCCCCCGTGATGCGCAGCCGCCGCAGCCCAAGCGGCGCCAGCTGCCGCACGACTTCGGTGATTTCCTCGTACGTGAGGATCTGCTGCCGCGGGAGCCACGCCATGCCGCTCTCCGGCATGCAGTACACGCACCGGAAGTTGCAGCGGTCGGTGACGGAGATGCGCAGGTACTCGATGCTGCGTCCGAACTGGTCAAGCATCCGTCACCTCCCGGTCGGACGAGCCACGCCCCTCCGCACCGCGCACCACCCCCGGCCGCCCTGCCCCCTGCCCCCTGCCGTGTTCCACCCACTGCCGCGTGCCGTCAGTGTAGTGCTCGAGCTTCCAGATCGGGACGCGCTGCTTGAGCGCCTCGATGATCCAGCGCGTTGCGTCCATGGCGTTGGCGCGGCGGGGATGCGCCACTGCGATCGCCACGCTCGCCTCGCCCAGCGCCAGGTAGCCCGTGCGGTGCTCGATGACGATGTGCGTCGTGCCGAACTGCGCCGCGGCCTCGCGCGCGATCTCGGCCAGCTCGCGCTCCGCCATCGGCGCGTACGCGTTGTACTCGATGCCGTCCACGGGCCGGCCGTCATTCGTGTCGCGCACGGTCCCGACGAAGAGCGACAGCGCACCGTTGGCCGGGGACGCGACGTCAGCCGCGATGGCGGCGATGTCGATGGGCGTGCCCACGAGTCCCGTACGCATCAGCCGCCTGCCACCGGGGGGATGAGCGCCACCTCGTCGGACGGCGTCACGCGAACATCGGCGCCTGCATAGCGGTGATTGACAGCCACGAGCGGCCGCGCCGGCAGGTGCACCGCCGGTGCCGCGGTCCGCACCGCCTGTACCACCTCGG
Organism: Gemmatimonadota bacterium; assembly: GCA_016218305.1. Classification (GTDB taxonomy): domain Bacteria; phylum Gemmatimonadota; class Gemmatimonadetes; order Gemmatimonadales; family Gemmatimonadaceae; genus PNKL01. Next base: position 60,191 of record JACREJ010000025.1, read on the forward strand.
AGACGCGGGCGTCGTCGGAGACCGAGACGCGGACGCTCGTGGCGCCGGCGGCGTCCGCGTAGGACGCGAAGAGGAGAACGTCGAGTTGCATCTCGCCTAGCAAGCTAATGCGAGGGCTCCGGGAGCGTGACGTGCCCCCGGAGCCCCATTCCTACACCCCTGCATCCCGCTAGTCGTCCGTGAGTTCCGACTCATCCACGCCGGCAACCATGGCGCGCAGTTCCTTGGACGGCTTGAAGACCGGCACGGGTCGCGCCGACACCTCCACCGGGGCGCCGGTGCGAGGGTTGCGCGCCATGCGCGTCTTCCGCTGGCGGATCTTGAAGGTGCCGAACCCGCGCACCTCGATGTTGCGCTGCTCCTTGAGCGCGTCCTTGATAGCGTCCAGGAACGCGTCCACCACGCGGGCGCAGTCCTTCTTCGAAATCATCGGGCCGGAGGTCCGCTCAATCGCCTCGGTAACACGCTCGACGAGATCAGCTTTGGTCATTTCCTTCCTCGGAAGGGGCTCGAGAATGCCGTAACTGACGAAAACGTAGGATGTTACGCCAACCGTGTCAAGCACAACAAGGCCCGGCTCCCATTTTTCGAGGGAAACCGGGCCTCTCAGCTAACGCTAGCGCTGGATTTCGGTTACGCGCCGATGGCCTGCATGAAGTCGTCGAAAAGCGGGCGCGCGTCGTGCGGACCTGGCGCCGCCTCGGGGTGGTACTGCACTGCGAAGATTGGCAACGACTTGTGCTTCAATCCCTCGATTGTGCCGTCGTTCAGGTTCACGTGCGTCACTTCGAGGTCCGGCGCACCGGGGATGCCGTCCACGCCGCCCTCGACGGCGAAGCCATGGTTCTGCGAGGTGATGAGCACGCGACCGGACGCAATGTCCTTCACCGGGTGATTCCCGCCGCGGTGCCCGTACGGGAGTTTCGTCGTGCGCCCACCAAAGGTGAGGCCGAGCAGCTGGTGGCCGAGGCAGATGCCGAAGATCGGTATCTTGCGCTCCGCGAGCGACTTGATGACGGCCGGCGCGTACGCGACGGCTTCGGGGTCGCCCGGCCCATTCGAGAGGAAGACGCCGTCCGGACGAAGGGCCAGTGCCTCATTCGCGCTCGTCGTCGACGGCACGACCGTCACCCGGCAGCCGCGCTCTTCGAACAGGCGAAGGATGTTGCGCTTGATGCCGTAGTCGAAGGCGACGATATGCGGCGATCCGGCCGTCCCCGCGCACCATTCGTACGGCGCCTCGGTGGTCACCACAGAGGCCAGGTCGAGCCCGGCCATGGGCGGACAGGCGTCCAGCACGGCGAGCGCTTCCTTGCTCACCTCCGAGCCCGCGGCGATCACCCCGCGCAGCACCCCAACTGTCCTCAAGTGCCGTGTGAGGCGACGTGTGTCAACCTCAGTCAATATTGGAACTTGCGCGCCAGTCAAATAGTCGTACAGACTGCCAGATGCCCGCCAGTTTGAATGCGTCGCCGAGAGCTCCCGCACCACGATGCCGCTGATCTGCGGACGCGCGGACTCGGGGTCTTCGAAGTTGATGCCGTAGTTGCCGATCATGGGGGCGGTCATCACCACGATTTGGCCGCGGAACGAGGGGTCGGTGAAGACCTCCTGGTAGCCGCTCATGTTCGTGGTGAACACCACCTCGGCCACCGACGGCGCCCCGATGGGCGCGGCGAGGCGGCCACGAAAAAGGGGTCCATCCTCGAGGAGGAGGAACCCCGGCTTTTCGTCGAGGAGCGCGGTCACTGAGCCGTCAGGGCTGCTTCGCGGGAGCGGGCGTGGTGGGCGCGGGCGTCGCCGGCGCCGTCTGGAGCGGCACCACGGACTGGCCTGCGCCACCCTGCGTGGCGGGCGCGGTCGGAGCGGCGGGCGGCGGAGCCGCTACGGCCTTGTCCAGCACCGACGTCGGCGTGCGGCCGCGTGCCGACGCCACCTGCAGCACGAACGCGAGGAAGATGAAGATGCCGCCCGCCCACCAGCTGGTCTTGGTCAGCAGGTTGCCGGCCTGACGCGTGCCAAGCAGTGCGTCGGCGGAGGACGAAGCCCCGCCGAAGCTCGCAGCCAGCCCGCCGCCCTTCCCGCTCTGGAGCAGGATGGCCGCGACGAGCACAATGCTGTCAATAATCAGCAGGATGACGAGAAATCTGGTGAGCATCGAGGTCCCGGGGTGATTCCGTAGGTAAGCCTTGAATCCTAAGCAACTTACATGCCCAGATCAAGTGAGGACGATCGAAGCCCATCCTTCGGCGTCCAGACTGGCCCCGCCAACGAGCAGGCCATCCACCTCCGGCGCGGCAAGCAGGTCCGCCGCGTTGCCGCGATTGACCGAACCGCCGTACAGGATCGGCACTGCCAGGCTGCCGCTGTCGAGGATGCGACGCAACTCCTCGCCAATGGCCTGGTGCACGGAGCTCGCGTCGGCCGGAGTCGCCGTCTTGCCGGTGCCGATCGCCCAGACCGGCTCGTACGCAATGATCGCGTTCCCCGCCTCGGCGCTCGTCACGGTGCTGAGCGCGGCGCGCAACTGGCGCAGCACGACCTGCTCCGTCTGCCCCGCTTCGCGCTGCGCCAGCGTCTCGCCGACGCACACGATGGGCGTGAGCCCCGCGCGCGTCGCGGCCGCCACCTTCTTGCCCGCCTCCTCGTCCGTCTCGCCAAAGACGTGGCGGCGCTCGGAGTGGCCGACGAGCACGTACTTGGCGCCGGACGCGCGCGCGATGGTGCCGGAATTCTCGCCGGTGTACGCGCCCTTGTCCTCCCAGTAGATGTTCTGCACGCCGAGCTGGATGTCGGGCCGGTCCTTCAGCGCGCCGACCACGGCGCCGAACGACAGCGCCGGCGGGAAGAAGATGACGCTGCGATCCTGCCGCTTGCCGAAGTGCGCAAGGAAGGTGCGCATGAACGCCGTCGCATCCGCCGGCGCGTGGTTCATTTTCCAGTTGGCGGCAAAAATCGGTTGCTTCATCACTTGTCATCCAGGGCCGCGACGCCCGGCAGCACCTTGCCCTCGAGGAATTCGAGGGAGGCGCCACCGCCCGTCGAGACGTGGCTCATCTTCGCGGCGAGTCCCGCGCCTTCCACGGCCGCGGCCGAGTCGCCGCCGCCGACCACCGTGATGCACCCCTTGGCGGTGGCGTCGGCCATGGCGCGCGCCACGATGTTCGTGCCGTTGTCGAACGGCGGCGTCTCGAACACGCCCATCGGGCCGTTCCATACCACGGTCTTCGCGCTCAGGATCGCGCGCGCATACGACGCCGCGGTGTCGGGGCCGATGTCGAGCATCGCCTCCGTCGCCGGAATGGCATCGCGCTTCACCGCATGCGCCTTCGCCCCCTCGGCGATGGCGGGCGCCACCGTGGCGTCGTGCGGCAGGATGAGCACCGTGCCCGCGCGATCCACCAGCGCGGCGGCCATCTCCACGCGATCGGGCTCCACGAGCGACGTGCCCGTCTCGAAGCCCATCGCCTTGTAGAAGGTGCAGGCCATCGCACCGCCCACGAGCAGCGCATCCACCTTGGGGAGAAGCGCCTCGATGACGTCGATCTTCCCCGAGATCTTGGAGCCGCCGAGGATGGCCACGAACGGCCGCTTCGGATGCTCGAGCGCGCCGCCGAGGTACTCGAGTTCCTTTTCCATCAGGAGCCCCGCCACCGCGGGGCGCAGCAGCTTCGCCACGGCCTCGGTGCTCGCGTGCGCCCGATGCGCCGAGCCGAACGCGTCGTTCACGTAGAAATCACCGAGCTTCGCCATGGCTTCGGCGAGCGCGGCGTCGTTCTTCTCCTCGCCCTTCTCGAAGCGCGTGTTCTCGACGACGAGCACCTCGCCGTCCTTCAGCGCGCGGGACGCGGCTTCCGCCTCAGCGCCGACGACGGACGGGCAGAACGCCACCGGCTTGCCGAGCAACTCCTGCAGGCGCCTGGCCACCGGGGCGAGCGAGTACTTCGGGTCCGGGCCGCCCTTGGGACGGCCGAGGTGCGAGCAGAGGACCACGCGGGCGCCGCCCTTGATGAGCAGCTGCAGCGTGGGGAGTGCGGCGCGGATGCGGGTGTCATCGGCGACGGTGCCGCCCTCACCCAGCGGGACATTGAAGTCCACGCGGACGAGGGCACGCCGTCCCTTCATCTCCGCCGGCGCCAGGCTGGCGACGGTTCGCTTGTTCATCGTGGTGTCCCTAGAGCCGCGCGCCGATGTACGTGAGCAGGTCGACGCAGCGCACCGAATAGCCCCACTCGTTGTCGTACCAGCCGGAGACCTTCACCATCGTGCCGTCGATGACGTTGGTGCACTTCGAGTCGAGGATGCACGAGTGCGGGTTGCCGACGTAGTCGATGGAGACCAGCTCCTCCTCGGTGTACTGGAGGATCCCCTTGAGCGCGCCCTCGGCGGCCGCCTTGAACGCGGCGTTCACGTCGGCGATCGTGGTCGCCTTCTCCACCTCGACCGTGAGCTCGGTGAGCGACACGTCGGGCGTCGGGACGCGAATGGCGATGCCGTCGATCTTCCCCTTCACCTCGGGGATGACGAGCGAGGTCGCCTTGGCGGCGCCGGTCGTCGTCGGAATGATCGACACGGCGGCGGCGCGGGCGCGCCGCAGGTCCTTGTGCGGCAGGTCGAGGATGTTCTGGTCGTTGGTGTACGAATGGATCGTGACCATCGAGGCATGCTTAAAGCCGAACGCGTCGCGGATCGTCTTGACCATCGGCACGAGGCAATTCGTCGTGCACGAGGCGTTGGAGACGATGTGGTGCTTGGCGTTGTCGTACTTCTCATGGTTCACGCCGAGGACGATGGTGAGGTCCTCGTTCTTCGCCGGAGCGGAGATGATGACCTTCTTCGCGCCGCCGGTGATGTGCTTCCTGGCGTCCTCGGCGTTGGTGAACTTGCCCGTGCTCTCCAGCACGATGTCCACACCGAGGTCCTTCCACGGCAGGTTGGCCGGATCCTTCTCCTTGAACACGCGCAGCTTGTCGCCGTTGATCGTGATCGAGGTGTCGTCGTAGGTGACGGTGCCCTCGAAGGTGCCGTGCACCGAGTCATGCTTGAAGAGGTGCGCCAGCGTCTTCGTGTCGGTGAGGTCGTTCACCGCGACGAAATCGATTGCGGCGCCCCGCTCCTTGGCGGCGCGCACTACCTGACGGCCGATGCGGCCGAATCCATTGATGCCAACCTTGATCGCCATCGCTCAAGCTCCCGTAGGAATCAGGGGCGGTCGGCGTCACTGCGCGCCCGCCCAAAGGTCCAGTACCTGATGTCGGACGCCCCGCCGTCCAGCAGCGCGACGGCGCATGCATTGAGCGTGGCGCCCGTAGTGAGTACGTCGTCCACCAGCACGAGCGTCCGGCCGCGAATCGCGGCCCGGCGCTGCACCGGAGCGGCAAACGCATCGTGAACGTTCGCCCTGCGCTCAGCAGGTGTCAATTGCGTCTGTGACTCAGTGGTGCGAACCCGCACGAGCACGTCATCCAGTACCGTGCCGCCGGTGCGGCGCGCGAGCGCCGCGGCGAGGTGCGCGCTCTGGTTGAAGCCGCGTTCGCGCAGCCGCGCCGCGGCAAGCGGCACGGGGATAACGCACGGCGACCTGATGCCGTCGAGCACGGCCCCGCCGTATCGCACCATGCGCTCCGCCATGCCGTCGGCCATCCCCCACCACCCCTGGTACTTGAGGGCGGCGAGCAGCGGCGTGCTCTGCGCATGCGGCACCCAGCAGACCGATCGGGCGCGGACGCAGCGCGGGTCCAGCAGGCGACAGACCGGACAGTCCGTGGCACCGCTGGCCAGCGCAGGCAGCCGCGGGTGGCCGCAGCGCTCGCACCACGGCTTGGGCAGCAGCGGCAGTCGGCTCCAGCAGGCGCCGCAGACGAGGCCGCGATCGCGCGAGCCCATGCCGGCGTGGCAGGCGAGGCAGGCGCGCGGGACGGCCAGTTCGAGAGCGCCGTCGAGCGCCGACCGCCAGCCGCGCCTCAGCCGCGCAGGGAGGCCCACATCGCCTCGCGGTCAGGCGCCTCGCCGAACCATCGCTCGAACGCGAGCGCCCCCTGCGCGACCAGCATGCCCAATCCGTCCGCGGCCGGGCGTCCCGCCGCGCGCGCCGCGCGCACCCATGCCGTCTCGGCGCGCACGTACGCAAGGTCGAAGACACAGGCGCGCGGCGGGATCACGTGCACCGGCACGGGAAACCCGTCGTCCGGCCCCAAGCCAAGCGGCGTCGCGTTCACCACCAAGTCGGCGTCACGCACCGCCGCTTCCGGCGTGTCGGCGCGCTGCACGTTGCCGAATCGCGTCGCCAGCCGCTCGGCCCGCTCCGCGTCGCGCGACCACAGTGACACCTGGCATCCCGCCCACCGTTCGGCGGCAGCCGCTACGGCCGCCGCCCCGCCACCAGCGCCGATGAGCGCCACGCGACGCCACACGCGCTGCGCGCCGAACGCACGCGCCACCGCCTCCTCGAAGCCGCCGACATCGGTGTTGTCGCCGACGAGTGCGCCGTCCTCCGTCCAGAATGTATTCACGGCCCCCACGCGCTCGGCGATCGGCGTCAGGCGGCGGCACAGCGCGGCAAACGCCTCCTTATGCGGCACGGTGACGTTGCCGCTGGCCCCGATCTCCCGCAGGCGCGCCGCGGCATCCGCCAGCTTCTCGGGCGCAATGTCGAACGCCTCATACGTCAGCGGCAGGCTCGCCGCGCGCAATGCGGCATTCTGGAATGTCGGCGACAGCGAGTGTGCCACCGGATGCCCGATCAGGACGAGCCGCCCCGGCCGCCTGTTCACGAGCGCTCCGGCGTGGCCCGCTCGCTCGCGAGCCGGCTGATGATGCGCGGGATCTCGACATCCAGGTCGTCGGCCATGCGGCGGTACGATTCGAGCGCCTCGCCGAACGGATCATGAATGGCGCGTCCGGTTGCCGCGTTGGCCGCATACTCCGTGAGCAGGAAGACCTTGCCCTCCCCGCCGAGCGCACGCGCGGCCGCCACGTGATGCGCCGCCATGCCGAGGATCAGCGCGGCCTCATCCACCAGCGCGCGCGTCAGCAGGCGCGCCCGGTGCGTCGAGAGATCCAGCTTGCGCTCGAGACCGACCAGGATGGAGGCGTCCGACGCAGGCGCACCGGGCGACGCGCTCGTGCCTGCGCTGGAGACGATGAGGTCGAGCCCGCGCGCGGCGGCGAGTGACCGAGCCATCGCCTCAGCCAGCGGGCTGCGACAGGTGTTGCCGGTGCAGACAAAGAGGACGTGACGGCTCACTGATCACCCACGAGGTCAGGGACCACGGTGCGCAACTCGGCGGCGGAGAGCGCACCCGGGCGAATGACGCGCAGATGCGGTCCCGTGCAATCCACCACGGTGGACGGCGGCGACGGTTCGAGCCGGCCGCCATCGAGCACCATGAGCATCCCCGACGCGACCTGCTGCGGGAAGCTCGCGATCACCTCACTCGCCGACAGGGCGGCCGGCTGCCGCGGCCGGTTGGCGCTGGTGGACGTCAGCGGGTCGCCCAGCGACGCGATGAGACGCTGCAGCGCCGGATGCGAGGTCCAGCGCACGGCGACCCCGCCTTCGGGCCCGCGCAGTCGCGCCGGCACGCGCTTCTCGGCCCCGCGCAGCACCAGGGTGAGCGGTCCCGGCCAGAAGCGGGCCGCGAGCATCGACGACGCGTTGGTCATCTGGAGTCCGAGGCGGCCGATCATCGCGCTGCTCGAGACGAGGAGCAGGAACGGCTTGCCGAGCGGACGGTTCTTCAGTCCGACGAGCATGCCCACCGCGTCGGTGTCGATGGCGCCGCCGAAGCCGTAGATCGTCTCCGTGGGATACGCCAGCAGTCCCCCGCCCTGCACGTGGGCGATGGCGCGCGGAATGGTGCCGTCGATCTCGGCGGGCGACCAGAACGGAATGGGGCGCAGGTCAGTCGGAGAGCCCATGGATGGCCTCCGCGCGACCGAAGTCTGCCGCCTCGGTCACCTTCATGGCACGCTCACTCCCGCGCACGACGACCACGGGCTCGCCAATCTGCTCCACGAGCGCGGCGTCGTCCGTGGCGTCGTACCCGCCGTCCATCGCCGCACGGTGCGCGCGCAGCAGAACGTCGCGCGGAAACCCCTGCGGCGTCTGGGCGCGCCAGAGTCCCTCGCGCGGCACGGTGCGCACGATGCGTCCGTCGGCATCCACTTCCTTGAGCGTGTCCACCACGGGGAGCGCCGCGATGGCCGAGTGTCCGGCACGCACGGCATCCACGACGCGGTCCAACACGGCCATCGGCACGAGCGGACGCGCCGCGTCGTGCACGAGGATGATGCGGCACGTCGCCGGCAAGTCGGCGATGCCGTTGCGCACGCTCTCGGCGCGCGTGCGTCCGCCCACCGAGAGGAGCAGTCGCTCGCTGTCGCTCTGGAAGATCCACGGCGGCGGGTCGCCCGCATACGCCGGCGGCACGACGCAGACGACCATGGCCACGTCGGCGCGCTCCTGGAAGAGCTGCAGCGAGTGCAGCAGCATCGGCCGGCCGGCGATCCACTTGAATTGCTTGAGCTCGCCGTCGCCGGTGCGCGACGACGACCCGGCGGCAACGATCACCACGCCGACGTCGGCGCCGCTCACCGGAACAGCTCCCGCATCATCGCCGTGAGGTCGGCCACGCCGACCACCGTGAGTCCCTTCGGCGCCTTCCGCGGCTGGCCGCGCGTGGCGACGTACGCCGAGCGCATCCCCATCTTGGCGGCCTCTGCCAGACGGCGCTCCACTTGAGACACCGGGCGAATCTCGCCGCCGAGGCCGAGTTCGCCCACGAAGACCGCATCGCGCGGCAGCGCGCGATCGTACACCGATGACGCGAGGGCGGCGGCGACGGCCAAGTCTGCGGCCGGTTCACCGGCCTGCACACCGCCGACGACGTTCAGGAAGACGTCGAGCTGCGCAAACGAAAGGCCGGCGCGCTTGTCGAGCACCGCGAGCAGGAGCGCGAGCCGCCGCCCATCAAAACCCGTGCAGACGCGCTGGGGCGTGCCGTACCCGGCCTTTGCCGCCAGCGCCTGGATCTCGAGCAGCACCGGACGCGAGCCCTCGATGAGCGCCGTGACGGCGCTGCCGGAGCTGGTGCCGTCGGCGCGGTCGCCGAGGAACAGCGCGCTCGGGTTCTCCACCGGGATCAGCCCTTCGGTGGTCATCCGGAAGACGCCGATCTCGTCGGCCGAGCCGAAGCGGTTCTTGGTGGCGCGCAGCACGCGGTAGTCCAGCGACTGCTCGCCCTCGAAGTACAGCACCGTGTCCACGATGTGTTCGAGCGTCTTGGGCCCGGCGATGCCGCCGCCCTTGGTGACGTGACCGACGACGAACACCGCGGTGCCGCTCTCCTTGGCGAAGCGCATCAGCCGCGCGGCGCACTCGCGCACCTGGCCGACGTTGCCCGGCGCGCCCTCGAGGTCGCCGGTGTAGACCGTCTGGATGGAATCCACCATCATGACGGCCGGACGGCGTTCATGCGCCGTGGCGAGGATCGTCTCGAGGTTCGTCTCGCCGAGCAGCGCGACGTCGAGCGACCCGCCTCCGAGCCGGTCCGCCCGCAGCTTGACCTGCAGTGGGGACTCCTCACCGCTCACGTAGAGCGCGCGGTGACCGGCCGCTTCGAGGCGCGCGGCGACCTGCAGGAGAATGGTCGACTTGCCGATGCCCGGTTCGCCGCCGACCAGCACCATCGAGCCGGGCACCACGCCGCCGCCGAGCACGAAGTCGAATTCGGCGAGGTCGGTGCGGAAGCGATGGCTCTCGGTGCCGACGATCTCGCGCAGCCGCGGCGTGGGAAGCACCGCGCCGCCGTCCGCAAAGCCCGCGGAGCCGTTGGTGCGGCGCTCGCTGCGCTTGGACGCCGGCGGCGCGACGATCTCCTCGACGAGCGTGTTCCACGCGGCGCAGGCGTCGCACTTGCCCTGCCACTTGGAATGGTCGGCGCCGCACTCCGTGCAGCGATAGGTGGTCCGGACCTTGCCGGCCATCAGGCCACCGGGCGCGACGTGTAGCTCTCGAACCGCGTGAAGTGCTTGCGGAAGTTCAGCCGCGCCATGCCCGTGGGGCCGTTGCGGTGCTTGGAGATGATGATCTCGGCGAGACCATCGAGCGGGATGTTCGAGTCCTTCATCATCTTGGCCACGCCCTGTTCGTCGTACGCGCCCTCGTAATACTCGGGGCGGTAGATGAACATCACGACGTCGGCGTCCTGCTCGATCGAGCCCGACTCACGCAAGTCGGAGAGGAGCGGGCGCTTGTCCGTGCGCTGCTCGACGCTGCGCGACAGCTGCGAGAGCGCGATGACCGGCACGTCGAGTTCCTTGGCCAGCATCTTGAGCGCACGCGAGATCTGCGAGATTTCCTGGGTGCGGTTCTCGCTGTCGGGCGGCGGCGCGATGAGCTGGAGGTAGTCCACCACCACGAGGCCGATGTCCGACGTCGCCTTGAGACGACGGGCGCGCGACCGGATGTCGTAGATGCTGAGGCCCGGCGAGTCGTCCACCCAGATGGGCGCGTTGCCGAGGAAGCCGGCGGCGCGCGCGAGCTGGGCGTCGTCGTCCTGCGTGAGCTTTCCACTGCGAATGCGCTGCGCGTCCACGCGACCCTCCGAAGCGAGCATACGGAGCAACAGCTGCTCTCTACTCATTTCGAGGGAGAAGACCGCCACCGGAACGTTGCGGTCGATGGCCGCGTTTTGCGCGATGTTCAGCACCAGCGCCGTCTTGCCCATGGACGGCCGTGCCGCCACGACGATGAGGTCGGAGCGCTGGAAGCCGAGCGTCATCTTGTCGATGTCCGGGAAGCCGCTGGGAACGCCCGTGACGTCGCCGCCCGCCGCGCGCAGCACGTCGATGCGCTCCATCGCCTGCCAGAGCAGGTTCTTGATGCGGACGAAGCCCTCGGCGCCGCGCTCCTTGCCGACCTCCATGATCTTGTGCTCGGCGAGGTCCACGAGTTCGTGGGCGAGCTGCTGCCCCTCGTACGCCTCGGAGACGATGCCGGTGGCCACCTCGATGAGGCGGCGGCGCAGCGCCTTCTCACGCACGATCTTGCAGTGGTGCTCGACATTGGCCGTCGTCGGCACGATGTCGATGAGCGTCGCCAGGTAGTCCTTGCCCCCCACCACGTCCAGCGAGCCCGTACGGTCGAGCTCATTGGACAGCGTGAGCGGGTCGACGACCGAGTTGTCGCGGTGCAGCTGGAGCATCGCCTTGAAGATGCGCCGGTGCGGCTCGCGATAGAACATCGTCTCGTCCACGAGCTCCGACGCGCGCGAGACGGCATCGGCGTCGAGAAGCATGGCCGAGAGCACGGCCTGCTCCGCCTCCTCCGAGTACGGAGGACGCCGGTCGCGGAACGGGTCAGCCTTGGGCTGCGGTATCGAAAATTCGGCGGGCGAGCTGGACATCTTCCCAAGTCGGGCGCTTCCACGCGGGGTTCCGCAGGAGAGCGGCAGGATGGTACGTGACGATCAGGGGGACACCGTGAAACCGGTGGACGAGGCCTCGTAACTTACCAATGGGCTGCGTGGTCTGCAGTAGTGTTTGCGACGCAAATGTCCCCAGCGCAAGGATCACCTTGGGCTGCAGCAGTTCCAGCTGCCGCATCAGGTACGGACTGCAGGCCTTGATCTCGTCCGGCGCCGGGTTGCGGTTCCCGGGCGGGCGGTGCTTGAGGACGTTGCAGATGAAGACATCCTCGCGCTTGAGCTGAATGGCTTCGAGGATCTTGGTGAGCAGATCGCCGGCCCGGCCCACGAAGGGGCGTCCGAGTTCGTCCTCGGTCTGTCCGGGGGCTTCGCCGACGCAGACAAACCCGGCGTGCGGATTTCCCTCCCCCGGCACGGGGTTCTTGGCCGTCTGATGGAGCGTGCAGCCGCGGCATGTCGCGACGTGCCGTGCGATCTCGTCGAGCGAGCTGAGCGACGACAGGGGCCCGGGAAGCAGGTCGCGCATGGCGGACCCGACGACGATCCCCGGGCCGGGAATAGGCGGCAGGGCGCCTGCGTCCGGCGGTACGGCGGCCGCGGGCTTGTCGGCGGGAGCGGGCGGCGTCGCAGCGGGCACGACCGGCGTTGCCGCTGACGAGGGCACGGATGGCTTCGACGCAGGGGCCTTACTCGTCGACCGCGGCGCTTCCGCCCCGATGGAAGCCAGTGCGTCGCGCCAAGTCGTGGCGGTGGTCGGGGCGGCATCGCGCGCCGATGGCGCCGCAGCGGCGGCACCGGCAGCACCCGCCGCGCCGGCTGTTCCGACGGCCGCGGTCGCACCCGCGCCGCGCACCGGCTGCTTGTCGCCGAGGAGGCGCAGCACGTCCTCGACGGGGAGCGAATCCAGCACCAGTTCCGACTCTCCCATCTCGCGGCGCTGCTCCAGATACTGCCGCAGGCGCTCCCTAGCGTCCATTGAGCAGCCCCGCCACGCGGTCGAGGATGGCGTCGGCCACCTCACCCTTGCCCTGCAGCGGCAACTCCTCACGGGCGCCATCGCGCCCGAGCAGCGTCACGCGGTTGGTGTCGGAGCCGAACCCGGCCCCTTCCTCCACGCGGTTGGCGACGACGAGGTCGAGACCCTTCGACACGAGCTTCGACTTCGCACCCGCCTCGAGCTGTTCCGTCTCGAGCGCAAACCCCACGACCACGCACTCCGGACGGCGCGCATCGCGGGTGGAGGTCAGGACGTCGGTCGTGAACTCGAACACCAGGCTGGGCGCGGACGCCCCCTTCTTGATCTTCTGTCCCGCCACGGCACGCGCGCGGAAGTCGGCGGGGGCGGCGGCCATGATGAGCGCGTCCGCCGTCGCGAGCGCGTCGCGCACCGCACCGGCCATCTCTTCCGTCGTCTCCACCGCGACGAGGCGCGGACCGGTGGGCGCTTCGACGGCGAGCGGCCCGGCCACCAGCGTGACGTTCGCCCCGCGACGCCAGGCCGCAGCGGCGAGGGCAACGCCCATCTTGCCGGTGGAGTGGTTGCTCAGATAGCGCACGGGATCCAGCGGCTCGCGCGTCGGGCCGGCCGAGACGACGATGTGCTTGCCGGACAGCGGCGTCGCCGGTTCGAGCAGCCGGGCGATGTGCGCGCGGATCGCAGCGGGCTCGGGCATCCGTCCCGGACCGCTGCCCTCTTCCCGGCTGGCCAGCGGCCCCGTCTCGGGGTCGAGCACGTGATAGCCGATCTCGCGCAGCCGCGCGACGTTTCGCTGCACCTGTACGTGCGCCCACATCCGGTCGTTCATGGCCGGCGCGATGAGCACCGGCACGTCGCCCGCCGCGAGCAGCGACGCGGCCAGCAGGTCGTCGGCGCGGCCGGCGGCGGCGCGGGCGATGAAGTCGGCGGTGGCGGGCGCCACGACAATCACGTGCGCGGCGCGCGGCAGCCGGATATGGTCGAGGGCGTGCCCCGCGGCGACGAGCTGGTCGTGCACGGGACGGCCGGTGAGCGCCTCAAACGTGACCGCGCCCACGAACTCGCGGGCCGAGCGCGTGAGCACGACATCCACCTCGGCGCCGGCGAGGGTCAGTTCCCGCGCCAGCGTCGCCGACTTGTAGGCCGCGATGCCCCCAGTGACGCCAAGGAGGACGCGCCGCCCGTCAAAGGGGCGCATCAGTCGCTCCGGCGGCGCCGCTACTCGGCGGTGCGGCGGCGCGGCACCACGCGATACTCGATGCGCCCGTCCGTGAGCTCCTCGAGGGCGCGCGTGGTCAGCTTCTTCTCGCCCATCTTCGAGCCGCTGCGCGGAAACTCGTTGAGAACGCGGGCATACTTCGCCGCCACGAGCACCGAGAGGTACTTGTTCGTCGCGTGCTCAGTGACTTCCGACGGGGTGAAAACTCGCATGTTCGCCTTCCGGGTTAGACGTAATTCGTGATTTCATGCTCGAGGCGGGCAATCAGCCCGGCCACCTGCTCGTCCAGCTTCGGCGCGCGCTCGCGCCGCGTCATTTCCGCGTCCACGATCGCCGACACGCGCGCCACCGCGGAGTCGAGATCGTCGTTCTCCACCACGTAGTGGTACCGGCCGATCTCGTGCAACTCCCCCTGCGCGTTGCGCAGTCGGGTCAGCAGCACGTCGCGGCTCTCCGTGCCCCGCCGCGTGAGGCGCTCCACCAGCACGTCGATGGAGGGCGGAATGATGAAGATGAGCACGGACTGCGGGAAGGCCCGCGCGAACTGCGCGGCGCCCTGCACGTCGATGTCCATGATCACGTGCTTGCCGCCCGACAGCACCTTCTGCACTTCAGTGCGGAGCGTGCCGTACGCGTGGTCGTGCACCGTGGCGCTCTCCGCGAACTCGCCGGCGGCGCGCTTCTGCTCGAACTCGTCGGGCGTGAGGAAGTGGTAGTCCACCCCGTCCACCTCGCCGGCGCGCGGCGGGCGCGTGGTGCACGACACGGAATACCCGATGTCGCTGCGCTCCGCCATCAGCCGCCGGTAGATGGTGGTCTTGCCGGCGCCGGAGGGGGCCGAGAGCACGATGGGGAACGTGATCATTCGATGTTCTCCACCTGTTCACGGATGCGCTCGAGCTCTTCCTTGATGGCGATGACGTCGCGCTGGATCTCGGCGTCGTTCGCCTTGCTCCCGGTGGTGTTGGCCTCGCGCAGCATCTCCTGCAGCAGGAAGCCGAGCCGCTTGCCCACCGCCTCGCCCGCTCCCTCACGCAGCGTCTCGCCGAACGCGGCGATGTGCGTGCGGAACCGGTCGATCTCCTCCCCGACATCGAGCCGGTCGGCGAGGATGGCGATCTCCTGCGCAATCCGCGCTTCGTCGAGCGCAACACCGGTCGCCAGCTTGGCGACGTTCTCCAGCAGGCGGTCGCGCTGTGCGATGACCCGCTCGGGGGCGCGGGCGGCGATGCGCGCCACCGCGGTGTCCACGATGGCCAGGCGCTCCAGGACGACCGTCGCGAGGCGGGCGCCTTCGCGCTCGCGCATCGTGGTCAGCGCCGTGGCGGCCTCGTCCACGATGGCGACAAGGGCGTCGGCGCCGTCCTCCGGCATGTCGTCATCCGCTCCGACACGCACGACATCCGGCAGGCGCAGCACGGTCGCGACATCCACGTCGCCGCCGAGCGCATTGGCGTCTCGCAACGCCTTCAGCTGCGTGGCATACGCGGCAAAGCGCACCTCGTCGATGGCCGCCCCGAGTACCGCGGCCCGCTCCACGCGCGCCGACACGGTGACGTGCCCCCGCGCGATCCGCTTGCGCAACGCCTCGCGGACCTCACCCTCCCACCGGCTGAGCGCCGACGGGAGCTTGAGGCTGGGGCTGAAGAAGCGGTGGTTGACGGTGCGAAGCTCGACGCTGATGCGGGCAGTGCCCACCACACCGTCGGCCGTACCGAACCCGGTCATGGAGCGAATCATATAGAACCGTGTAACTTATTGTAGCTCAGGGGCTTTGGCAAGGCAGTGGGCGCGAAACTCGCTAGTTCCAGAAGTCCCAGCGGAGCCCATAGTACTGGAGGCGCCGTGGCATCAGGTAGCCGGGGGCCGTTTCGTAGGCCTTGCCCACCGTATTCTCGGCCTGGAAGAAGACGGTTCCGCTCTCGATCCGGATCTCCAGGCGGGCGCCGATAACATCAATGGTCCCAGTGGTTTGCCCAACCTGACCGTTGGCCGTCGGGAAGAACATGGGCGTCCGATGGTCGTAGGTTCCCGCGGCCAAGATATGGAAGTTGTTTCGAGGGAACCGACTCAGCCACGAAGTGCTGAGGCCCAGCCGGCTGTGCACCTCCAACTGCGGCCGGTAGGCGCCCGACCCTTCCCACCAGACACCGCTGACCTGGAACCCGATCGCCTTGTAGACCGGGCCGCCCGCCTCGAAGAGCACGCCCTTCGCCTCCCCGCTTCCAACGCGGATGAGGTTGCTGTCGAGCGCCACCGGGGGCGCGAGCGTCGTCAACCCGCGCGTGAGCACGCCGCCCGTGAGCGTGTAGCCGAGCAGCGTCGTCGACACGTCGAGACGGGACGCGGAGAAAGATGGTCCGCCCACCCCTGCTGATTTCGGGGCGTGGTTGCCGAACGCCCCCGAGACGACGAGCCACCGCCACGGCGCGACGCGCGCCGTCACGTCCAGCCGCCGCGTCGAGTCGGCGCCGCGCGTCTCGGCATACGCCGCCAGCGAGATGTACCGCCAGTCGTACCCGAGTCGCAGCGACGGCGACAGGTCGGTGCGCCCCTGCGATGCCCGCAGCCGGGCGGTGGCGCTGGCGTTGACTCCCCAGCGCGACGCGCCGGCCGAGAGCACGTACTGCGACCGCGACGACGCGCTGTCCACGGTGTCCCTGGGTACGGCCTTGGGATCGGTCAGCGATGTCGTCTCGGAGACCTTGCTGTTCTCCGCAACCATCTGCGTCGCGGCGATCAGCTGCACCCACGGGGCACCCTTCAGGTCGGGATCGCCCCAGGCGACGCGCGCGAAGGCCGAGCCAATGGCGCCCTTGAAGGCGGGGACGCCGTTGGCAGACGTCAGCGCCGAGTTGAGCGGCCAGCGAATGGCCGCGGCGCGATCGAGGCTGGCGCGACGCCAGGTGCCATCCACGCTCCACCGCTTCCACGCCCAGCCGACGCGCCCGAACACCTGGAGCGAGGATCCATCCCCCGCCGTGCGTGGCGACGTCGTGCTGTACTGCTGCGCCGCCACCTGCACGGCGCCGCCATTGTGCAGGCGCTTGCCGAAGTAGCCGCGATACAGGTTGGTGTTCTCGCTCCCGGTGGTGATATCGGTGCGCGTGAACGGGATGGTCCGGTCCACGCGCCACGAGCGCAGGTGCACGCGCAACTCGCCGGGGCCGCGCTCGATGCTCACGTCCTCGCACTGCCACAGCGGAATCACGCTGAGGTCGAGCACGGCGCCGTTCCGCGGGTCAATCGCGTCGAGCTCGACGCCATCCTGGAAGACCCGTACGCGCCCCGCATCGCCGTTGTACGAGACAAACTGCGGCGCCGCGATCCAGTTGGCACGGAATCCCGTGGCGCCCGGCACCTGCGCGACGAGGTCGGCAAGCGTCGCGGCCCCCGCGGCCCGCAGCGCCTCGCCGCTCCAGTGCCAGCGGCCGCCCTTCTCGACCGGCAACTCGGCCCGCGCGATTGGCGCCTTCACGGTATCGGCGGCCAGCCGCGCCCGACGAATCGCGGCCGAATCGCCGCGTGCCGTGTCGCTGGCCGCGCGGCCGGCGACGACCGACGTATCCTTGGCCGCGCGCGTCGCGCTGTCCTTCGGCGCCGGCGCACTCGGCGGCGTCGGCACCTGCGCGGCCAGCGCGCCGCCACCCCACAGCATGAGGGCCGCCAGCAGGCGGCCCCTCACGAAACGGCCACCGTTCAGCGGGCCCTCCCTCGCACAAACTCGACGAACGTTCGCACCGGCACGCCCGTGGGCCCCTTGGGAATCACCACGAGGTCGGCCTCGGAATACGCAGTGCCGGCAATGTCGAGATGCACCCACGGCACGCCCGCCGGCACGAACTCGCGCAGGAAGAGCGCGGCGGTAATCGTCCCCGCCCCGCGGCCGCCGATGTTCTTGATGTCGGCAATGTCGCCCTTGATCATCTCGCGGTAGTCGTCCCACATCGGGAGCGGCCAGCCCGGCTCGCCACCGCGCGTCGCGGCCGCCAGCACCTCGGACTGCAGGCTCTCATCGTTCGTCATCACGCCGGTGGCCGAGTTGCCGAGCGCAATGACGCACGCGCCGGTGAGGGTGGCGGCGTCTATGATGGCCGCCGGCTTGAAGCGGGCGCTGTACGCGAGCACATCGGCCAGCACGAGGCGCCCTTCGGCGTCCGTATTGAGAATCTCGATCGTCTTGCCGTTGGACGCGGTGACGACATCGCCGGGATTCATGGCCGTGCCCGACGGCATGTTGGTGGTGCTGCCGATCAGCCCGACCACGTTGACGCGCAGCTTCATGCGCGCGATCGCCTCGATGGCGCCGAGCACGCCGGCCGCACCGGACATGTCGTACTTCATCATCTCCATCCCCTGCGCCGGCTTGATGGAGATGCCACCCGAATCGAAGCACAACCCCTTGCCGACGAGGGCGATGGGCGCCGCGCCGCGGCGTCCGCCGCGATACTCGACGACAATCAGCTTGGGATCCTGCGGCGTTCCCGCCGCGACGGCGAGGAACGACTCCATCTTCAGGCGCTTGAGGTCGCGCCGACCGAAGACGGTGACCCGCAGGCGGTGCCGCTTGCCGATGTCGCGCGCCGTGCGCGCCAGGTACTCGGGCGTGCAGACGTTGCCGGGCAACTGCTGCAGCCGTCGCGCCAGGTGCTGTCCCTCACCGAGGGCCACTCCCGCGGCCAGCGACGCCTGCGACCCACGCGCGTCGGCAGCGATGACCACGGCCTCGGCGAGCGGCCGCGGCCGGTCCTTCGCCGGCGGCTGCGTCTTGTAATCGGAGAACTCCCACGCGCCACGCGACAACCCGAAGGCGGCGGCTTCCACCGTATCGCCCGAGAGTTGCGGCGCCCAGAACGCCATCTTCCGTACGCCGAGCGCGTTGCCCTTGCGCCCGGCAAGCGTCGCGGCGCGCGTCACCGCACCGTACGTGTCCTCGGACTCGCCGAGTCCGACCAGGAGGACGCGCGCCGGCCCTGGGCCGGTGCCGACGACCAGCAGCGACTCGTCACGGTTGCCCTTGAAATCCGCCTGACGAACGGCTCGCGACAGCGCGCCGCCGTACGCCTTGTCCAGCGGAGCGAGCACGCGGGGAAAGACGCCGCCGGAATGGAGGCCAACCGCAAGCAGCGGCGTGGCCACGCGCGACGGATCGCCGCCACGCAGGGAAATGGCGAGGGCCATCTTAGGCCCCCTTCACACGTGGGTCCGACACCTGCACGCGAAAACCGCCGATGGGCAAGGAGGAGCGTTTATACACTGGCATTCTCGATTGGTGCGGAAGGAATGAACGGAAACTAGGAACCGCTGGCAGACGGAGCAAGGCAAGCACGCGCGAATCGGCGCTTCCGTTCATTGCGCGAGGAAAATCCCGACGCGCCGGCGCGCCTACGCGTGCAGCCAACCGTGCGAGCGAAACCACGCCACGCAGCGCTCGTACTCATCGAGCACGACGCGCAACTGCGCGCTCGCGGCGGCCATGTCCCCGCGCTTCGCCATCTGCTCGCCTGCGGCACAGAGCTCCTCGAGATGGCGCGCGCCCAGCTGCCCACAGCTGGAGCGCAGCGTGTGAAAGGCGGTGGCGGCCCGCGCCGTGTCGCCTGCCGCCAGCCCGTCGCGCACGGACGCCAGCCGCGTCGGCGCCGCCGCCACGAAAAGCGCGACGACGTCGCGCATCGTCTGCGCGTCGAGCAGCTCGAGCAGGGCGTCGAAATCGCTCGCCTGGACCGGCTCGGGATCGTTCATCACGCGGCGGGAAGGGAGCGGGCCGTCGACGGTCGCGTTCGTAGCATGGCGTAACCTTATCTTCCCTGACATGCCAACCGCCAGCCTGCCCTCGCCGCACTCACGCCTCACGCGCGCGCTGCGGCTGCGCTGCCCGTCGTGTGGCGCGCGCGGCATCGTGGCAGGCTGGCTGCGACTTGCCGCGCGGTGCCCGCACTGCGCGTTTCGCCCGGATCGCGGCGAGCCGGACCACTTTCTCGGCGGCTATGTCGTCAGCCTCGGCATCGCCGAGGGCGTCGCCGCGATCCTGTGGGTCGTCCTGCTCACGGTGACCTGGCCCAACCCGCCGTGGGTGCTGATGCAGTGGGCGGCAGCGGTCTTGGTGGTGGTGACGCCCGTGCTGCTCTATCCCTTCACGCGCCTGCTCTTCCTCGCGGTGGACCTCATCGCGCAGCCGCACCGCCCCGGGGATTTCGGCAGCGAGGATCCGACGTTCAAGTAGTCCGGCCGTCTACCGTCCACCATCCACCATCTACCATCACCGTCGAACCACAACCGGCTACTCCCACTCGATGGTCCCAGGCGGCTTCGTCGTCACGTCGAGCGCGAGACCGCTCACCCCCGGCAGGGCGAGAATCTGTGCGCGCAACTCGTCGCGCAGCCGCGGCGGCAACTGCGCCGGCGTCGCCGTCATCGCGCGCTCCGAATGAATGGGGCGGATGATCACGAACTCGCGCCCCGCCCCGTCCATTTCAAGCGGCACCAGCACCGTGGGACACTGCCAGATGTCACCGTAGATCCCGTGACGGCGCAGCCCCTCCATCACCAGGTGATCCGCCTCGCGGAGCAGCGCGAGGCGATCCCGCGTCACTGTCGCGGGCAGCGGACGCGCCCGCCCGGGCGCGCGCGGGCCGAGGTTCCAGATACAGCGGTTGATCCCGGCGACGCCCTTGAACAGATGCCCCGCCGCCTCAACCAGCCGCTCCCACGGCGCGTCGCCCGAGATCAGCACGGGGTGTTCGTACGACCGGAGGTCGGCCTTGACGCCCACGGACTTGATGGGAAGCGCCAGGGCGGACAGGCCATATCGCTGCGCAACCTCTGCCACCGCCGGCTCGATCGCCTCGAAGCCGCTGCGCAGTGCCTCGCCGGTCGAGCAGAGCAGCCGCACCCCGAGGCCAGGCCCCGGGAACGGATGCCGCCAGATGAGGTCGTGCGGGATGCCGAGCTTCTCCCCGAGTTCGCGCACTTCGACCTTGTACAGGTCGGCGAGCGGCTCCACCACGCGCCCCTGCCTGAGCATCTCCTCGATGATCGGCACGCGGTTGTGGTGCGTCTTGATGGTGTCGGCGCGCTTGGTGCCGCCCGTCTCGATCGTGTCCGGGTAGATGGTGCCCTGGCCGAGCAGGTGGCGCTCGATGCCGCGCGAGCGCGCCTCGCGCTCGAAGACCTCGATGAAGGTGTTGCCGATGATCTTGCGCTTCTGCTCCGGCTCCACGGCGCCCGCGAGCGCGGTCAGGAAGGCGTCGCTGGCGTCCACAAAGTGGAGGTTGCGATCGAGCCCGAACGCGCGGAACGCCTCGAGCACGTCGCGGCTCTCGTCCTTTCGCATCAGTCCGTTGTCCACGTGCAACAGGTGCAGGCGCTCCGGCCCGATGGCCATGCCCAGCAGGCGCGCGGCGACGGTGGAATCCACGCCGCCCGACGCCAGCAGGAAGACGGACTGGTCGCCGACCTGCGCGCGCACCTGCGCCACGCGCTCCTCGACGTACTTGTCCATCGTCCACGACGGCGAGCAGCCGCAGATGCCGAGCACGAAGTTGGCAATCATCTCGTCGCCGTGGACCGTGTCGTCCACCTCGGGATGGAACTGGCAGCCGTACCGGCGCAGCGCGTCGGACGCGATGGCGGCGAACCGGTGCGAGGCGCCCGCTTCGCCCAGCGTGGTGAACCCGATCTCCTCGAACCCGGGGCCGACGCTCGTCACCGAGTCGAAGTGGCTCATGAAGACGCGTTCTACGCTCGAGAGGCCCTTGAAGAGCGGCGAATCGCCGACCACCTGCAGGTCGGCGGGCCCCCACTCGCTGGCGCCGTGCACCACGGTGCCGCCGTAGTGCTTGGCGATCTCCTGGTGCCCGAAGCAGAAGCCGAGGATGGGAATGTCGAGGTCGTAGATCGCCTTGTTGTACGCAGAGTCCTCGCCGTGCGACGACAGGCTCGGGCTGCCGGACAGGATGATCCCCTTGTAGCGGCGGAACAGTTCGGTCGGGTCCTCGGGCTGCCGGATCTCCGCGAGCACGTGCTGGCGGCGGACCTTCGTGGCAATGAGGTGGGCGTACTGCCCGCCAAAATCGATCACGGCAATGGCGTCGTGTGTCATTTCACGGTCAAGTGGTTGGCGTCGTTCTGCTGCGACTGCTACCGCGCCTGTAACGCGACGTCGGCCGCCGGCTCGGCTCCCTGCGTGGTGAATACTGCCATGGTGACGCGCCCGGCGTGAAATGCCGCGAGGTCAAGACCCAGCAGTCGCATCCAGCCGCCGGCGGCCGGCATGCCCGGTCCGAGCACGCGCCGAATCACGCACGGCCCCGCGCCGGTCCCGGCGGCGACACAGGCCGACGCCCTAGCCGCCGCCCGTCGCTGCCGCCGGCACGTCAACGAGTCGATGCGCGTGTCCCGTCGCCGTCAGGAAGCGCTCGACATCGTCGTGCCGCACGGAGAGCGTCGCCGTGTTCACCAGCGGATGGCAGTGCATGGCATCCGCCGCCCAGAGGTCGCGGTCGATGAACACCTCCACGGCGTGACCGGGGTCGTTCACGAGGGCGAGGAGGGAGACCGACCCGGGCTCGATGCCCAGGCAGCGCTTGAGGCGATCCGCGGACCCGAAGCTCGGCCGCTCGAAGCCGGTGCTTGCCGCAAGTGCACGCAGGTCCACGGGCTTGCTGGCCGCCACCACCACCAGCGCCTGCCGCGTTCCCTTCTTGTCCCGCAGAAAGAGGTTCTTCGTGGCGGCCCCGGCGAGCGGCGGCACCAGGCGTTCCACCTCGTCTATCGTGAAGACCGGCGGATGCTCGACGCGATCGCACCAGATGTCGTGCATGGCCAGGAACTCCAGCAGATCAGCCATCGACGATCACGGGCCCGCGACCGGACCCGACGGCACGCTACCGCGCTTCGGCGCGCGTCCCAGCGTCACGATCTCCGATTTCTTCGGCTGCGATCGCTGCCGCCGACGGCGCACGAGGTACGCAATCGCTGCCACCGCCAGCGCCGCCACGAGCACGTCCTGCAGGCCGAGCCCCATCATGCGCCGTACCCCAACATGCGGCCGCCCTGGTACACCGCGAACGACGCGAGCCAGGCCAGCGCGTTCATCATCACCAGCATGGCGATGGGCCATCGCCACGAATTCGTCTCGCGGCGCACCACGGCCAGGGTGGACATGCACTGGCAGGCGAGGACGTAGAAGACCATCAGGCTGATGCCGGTGAGTGGCGAATACGCGAGCTTGCCGGTCCGCGAGTCGACGGCCTCGCGCAGAATCTTCCGCAGCGGCTGCACGTCGGTGTCGGCGCTGCCCAGATTGAACACCGTCGCCATCGTCGAGACCATCACCTCGCGCGCGGCCAGCGACGTGATGAGCCCGATGCCGATGCGCCAGTCGAAGCCGAGCGGTTCGATGGCCGGTTCGATGAGGCGGCCCGTGCGCCCGGCGAACGAGTGCTCGAGCGCCGCCGACGCGATCCGGTTGTCGAGCGCCCGCAGCTGCGTCGTGTCGCCCGTCGCCGCCACCTGCGTGCGCTCCGCCTCCAGCGCGCGCACCGCCTCGCCGCCCTTCGGATACGACGCGAGGAACCAGAGCACCACCGTGATGGCCAGGATCACGGTGCCGGCGTTGCGCGTGAAGAGCAGGCTGCGCTCGCGCACCGTGATGAACACGGAACGCCAGGCGGGCATGCGATACGGTGGCAGCTCCATCACGTACAAGGGCAGCCCCCCCGCAAGCACCGTCCGCTTGAGCGCCCACGCCACCACGACCGCGGCGACGATGCCCAGGAAGTACATCGCGAAGAGCGTGATCCCCGGCAGCGTGACGAACCCGACCCAGCGGTTGGGCACGAACGCGCCAATGAGCAGCGCGTAGACCGGCAGTCGCGCACTGCACGACATGAACGGCGCGATCATGATCGTCGTGAACCGGTCGCGGCGACTGTCGATGCTGCGCGTCGCCATGATGCCCGGAATGGCGCAGGCGAAGGACGAGAGGAGCGGAATGAAGGAGCGACCGGACAGACCCACGCGCGACATCACGCGGTCCATGATGAACGCCGCGCGCGCCATGTACCCGCTGTCTTCCAGCACCGAGAGGAACAGGAAGAGGATGGCGATCTGCGGCACGAACGTGAGCGTGGTGCCGACGCCGGCGATGATGCCGTCCACGACCAGCGAGCGCAGCGGCCCCTCGGGCATCGCGCTGCCGATGCCGTTGCCCACCGCGCGCATCCCCCAGTCGATGAGGTCCATCAGCGGCTGGGCCCACGCGAAGACCGACTGGAAGACGGCCCCCATGAGCACGACGAAGATGATCGGCCCGAAGATGCGGTGCGTCAGGACGCGATCGATGGCCTCGCGCCGGGCGTCCTTGCGGTCGCCCGCCGGCGCGTTGACCGCCTCGGCGACCAGCGCCGTGATGGCCTCATATCGACCGGCGACGTCTCCCGACCGCCAGCCGGGAGAGAACTCATCGAGCCGGCGGGCGAGCAGGTGCGCGTCGGCCAGGGCGTCGGCCGAGACGTGCTGCGCGAGGGCGTCGTCCTCGCCCTGGTCCAGCAGCATCGCCACCGCCACGTCGCGGCGGGCGCGGTCGGGAACGGTTGGCAGGCGCGGCACGCGCTGCTCGAGCCGTTCGATGACCCGCTGCAGGTGCGACGGCCATTCGCGGAAGTGGCGCAGGGAAGGTTCGACGTCACGCGTCATCAGGTCGCGCAGGACGTCGAGCCCCGTCCCTTTGGCCGCCGAGATGCCGATGACCGGCACCCCCAGCTGCCGCTCCAGCGCCGCGATGTCGATGTGCAACCCCTGCACGTCGGCCGCATCCATCATGTTCAGCGCGAGGATCAGGGGCCGTCCCAGCTCGATCACCTGCAGCGCGAGGTACAGGTGCCGGTCGAGATTGGTCGCGTCCACCACGAAGATGATCAGGTCGGGCGGCGGCGTGTCGGACTGCAAGCCGAGGAGCACGTCGCGCACCACCATTTCATCGGGCGACGCCGGCTGCAGGCTGTAGCTGCCGGGGAGATCGATCACTTCGGCGCGCCGGCCGTTCGGGAGGTCGCAGAATCCCGTCTTCTTCTCGACGGTCACGCCGGGGTAATTCGCGACCTTCTGCCGCAGTCCCGTCAGCGCGTTGAACAGCGTGGACTTTCCCGCGTTGGGATTGCCCAGGATCGCGATGCGCCGCGGCGCGGACTCAGGAGGGCGTGACATCGATGTGCCGGGCTTCGGACTTGCGCAGGGACAGGTGCACGCCACGCAGGGCGATCTCCATCGGATCGCCGAGCGGCGCGCGGCGAATGACCTCCACCTCGGTGCCGGGGAGGACGCCCAGCTCCATGAGGCGCCGTGCGATGACCGGCGGACAGTCCACGCTGTCAATCACGGCGCGCTCGCCAGCGGCAAGCTGGTCGAGCGTGCATCCCATCTGCGGCGCACGGACGCGACGCTTCATAGGGTCGGCAGCGCGCGGCCGACCGGCGACTCGAGCGAGTCACGCAGGCAGGTGGAACCGCAGGAGTCGCAGGCGCCCGGCGCGTGGTCCTTGCAGGAACGCGGACTGCTGCGGTACGCCTCGCGGAACCTGGCCGCCGCCGGATGCCGGGAGCGCATGAACGTGGTGAGGCGCAGCAGCTCGATGGAGACCTCCGGGCTGACGAGGTGCTCGATCATGCACGCGTCCTCCGTGGCGATGTCCGCCGGAATGCCGAGGATCTCGGTGAGGAACATCGAGAGGACGATGCGACTCGACTCGGTGCGCGTGGCGAAGCCGGCCCCTTCCTGCGTGAGTTCCACGCACCCGTAGCGCTCGTGGCGCACGAGCCCGCGCTTCTCGAGCGACCGCAGCATCGACGTGACGCCGCTTTTCGAGACGCCGAGGTGCTCCGCGATGTCACCGACGCGCGCGTGTCCCTTCTCCGCCTTCAGCAGCGCCACCGTCTGGAGATAGTGGGCCATGGAGTGCGAGACTTCCTTTTCGCTGTATCGCTTCCAGATTTCCATATGAGCGCCTTGGGTGCGGTGGGCTCAAGAGTGTTAAGGGAGCTTAACAGCGTCTCGTGCGCGACGCAACGCGTCCGGGCTCCCCCGACGCACCGCCCCGACCTCCGCTTGCTGTAGGCGATGCGACACGTGAACTTGTCTCGATGAAGATCTTCGTCGTGGACGACGACCCCTTCGCGCTACGGCTCGTGTCGCGACAGCTCGCGACGCTCGGGCTGACCGACGTCCAGACGTTCGAGGCGGCCTACAAGCCGCTGGCGCTGCTCGGCACGGACGTGAAAGCGGCGGACGTGATCCTGCTCGACCTGGCGATGCCCGACACGGACGGCATGGAGTGCATCCAGCAGCTGGCGCGGATGCAGTACCGGGGGAGCGTGATCTTCCTCAGCGGCATGGATGACGGCATCCTGCAACTGGCGTCTGTGCTGGCGCAAGGACTGCAGCTCCGCGTGGCGGGAGCGCTGAAGAAGCCCAGCACGCCGGAGCAGCTGCACGCGCTGCTGGATTCGATCGGCGCCGGCTAGTCCGCCGCGCGGGCGCGCACCGGTGTTCCGTTGAACGCCGCGTTGCCGCTGAGCGCGTCGAGCCGATGGTCATCCGTGAGGTCGTTGAGGCTGATGCCGGCGTGGGCGCGCGCCACGCGCAGGCGAACGCCGGTCCGGTCGTGCCCCCACCCGTGCGGCAGGCAAACGACCCCCGGCATCACGGCGTCGGTGACCTGCACCACGGCCTCGACAGCTCCCGTGCGTGATGAGACGCACGCGGCGCCGCCATCGACGAGCCCCCGCGCCGAGGCGTCGGCCGGATGCATCAACAGCCCGCATCGCCGGACTCCTCGCACAAGCCGTTCGCTGTTGGCCATCCACGAATTGTTGGAGCGCAGGTCGCGGCGCCCGATCAGCAGCAGGTCGCCCTCTCCGGCCGGTGGCGCGTCGAGCCGCGCCGCCAGCCGCGGCAGATCCGCGAGCATCGGAGCGGGAGCGAGCTGGATGCGCTGATTCTCTGTGCGGAGCCCTGCCGGCAGGGCCGGTTCGAGCGGGCCAAGATCCACCCCGTGCGGAGCACGCTCCAGCGCTCGCATCGACACGCGACTGCCATAGGGACTCCGCGCCAGCGCATGCCGCATCATCCCGCGGAGCCCCAGCACCTCCGCCGTCATCGCGCGCGCCCACGCCTTCGCGCGGCGAATGATGCCGCCACTCGTCACCCGCCACGTGAGCTCAGCGAGTATCTGCCAGTCGTGACGCGCCCCGGCCGCCGGCGAGACGACCGCGGGTGACCACTTGGCGGTGTTGCGCACGGCCAGCGTGTGGAAGACGAGGTCGTAGTGATCGCGCTCGAGCCCGGCCGTCGGCGGCAGGATCACATGCGCGTGCCGCGTGGTTTCGTTGATGTAGAAGTCGACGGCGGCGAAGAACTCCAGCCCGGCTAGCGCGCGATCGAGCCGCGCTCCGTTGGGCGTGGAGAGGACGGGATTGCCGGCATGCGTCACCAACCCGCGGACCTGCCCCGCGCCGGGCGTTTCCATTTCCTCGGCGAGCGCGGCAACGGGCAGCTCGCCCGCGAACTCCGGCAAGCCGCGCACCCGGCTCGTCCAGCGTCCCACGCGCCCGGCTCCGCCGTAGGCGCCGCCCCCGCGCATGATGCTCACCGCCGGACGCGCGAACATCGCACCGCCGGGGGCGTCGAGGTGCCCGGTCACGATGTTCAGCGCGTTGATCAGCCAGCAGCACAGGCCGCCAAAGTCCTGGGTGCTCACGCCGATGCGGCCGTAGATGACCGCCCGCTCGGTTCGCGCGAGCGTGCGGGCCAGCTCGCGCAGCACGTCGGCGGGCACGCCGGTGACGGGGCTGACCCGCTCCGGGGCGAACGGTGCGCACGCGTCGCGCAGCGCGTCGAGGCCGTCCGTGAACTCGGCGAGGCGCCCCATGCGCACGAGCCCCTCGGCGAAGATCACCTGCAGCATCGCCAGCAGCGCCAGCGCGTCGGTGCCCGGGCGGATGAAGTGGTGCGCCGTCGCCAGATCCGCTGTCTCGGTGCGCCGGGGGTCGAGGACGATCACCTCCCCGCCGCGTTCGACGATGCCCTTGAGCCGGCGTTTGACGTCGGGCGCAGTCATCAGCGACCCGTTCGACACGGCCGGATTCGCGCCAAAGATGATCCAGCAGTCCGTGCGATCGAGGTCGGGCACCGGAATAAGCAGCGGGTGCCCGAAGGCGTGGAGCGACGCCAGATGATGCGGCAACTGATCGACTGATGTCGCGGAGTATCGATTGCGCGTGCGCAGCGCCTTGCTGAACGCCGGCGCGAAAAGCATGGCACCGAGCGAATGGACCGTCGGGTTGCCGAGATAGACGGCCAGGGCGTCGCGCCCGTGCCGGCGCTGGACCCCGCGGATGCCATCGACCGTCAGCCGGATCGCCTCGGCCCAGCTGATGCGCACCCAGTCGTCGCCGACGCGCTTCACCGGGTGGCGAAGCCGGTCCGGATCCTCGTGCAGGTCCTTGAGGGCGACGGCCTTCGGGCAGAGGTGCCCGCGGCTCAGCGGATCGGCATCGTCGCCGCGCACGCCGGTGATGACGCCGGCGTCCGTGGTGACCGCGAGGCCACACGATGCCTCGCAGAGCGGGCAGGTGGCGTAGTGCGTGCGCAACGCGGGGGGCATGCCCAAAAGGTGGTGGCTGATAGTGATGGCCGCCATCTTTCCGCCCGATGTCCGCCCCCACCTCGTCCGCCACCCTGCCGACACCTCCTGCGCACGGGCACGTCCGCGTGCTCATCGTCGGCAGCGGATTCTCGGGGATCGCCATGGCGATTCACTTGCGCCGCGCGGGCATCGAGGACGTCGTCATCCTCGAGCGCGCGGCGTCGCTTGGCGGCACGTGGCGCGATAATGCGTATCCAGGCTGCGCCTGCGACGTGGAGAGCGTGCTTTATTCGCTCTCCTTCGCGCCGAATCCCGACTGGTCGCGGACCTTTTCGCCACAGCCGGATATCCGTGCGTATCTCGAGCGCGTGGCGCGCGAGCACGATGTCGTCCGTCTGATCCGGTTCAACGAGAACGTCACCGGCGCGCACTTCGACGAGCGCTCGACGCGCTGGACCATTTCCGGCTCATCCGGCGATTGGACGGCCGACGCCCTCGTGCTGGCCAACGGGGCGCTCAGCGACCCGCGCATCCCCACCCTGCCCGGACTGCAGGACTTCGCGGGGCCGAAGTTCCACACGGCCCAGTGGGATCATCGTGTCGCACTCGCCGGCCAGCGCGTGGCCGTCATCGGCACAGGCGCCTCGGCGATCCAGGTGATTCCCGCGATCCAGCCGTTGGTCTCGCAGCTCACGGTCTTCCAGCGCACGCCGTCGTGGGTGATGCCACGGTGGGACCGCGCGAACTCCGCGCGCCGCCGCGCGCTGTATCGGCGCTTCCCGCTGACACAGAAGGCGCTGCGCCTTCTGCAGTACGTAAGGCACGAGGCGCTCTTCGTGCCGTTCCGACACCCGTGGGCGCGTCGGTTCGCCGAGGCCGTGATTGGGCTCCACCTGCGCTACCAGGTACGCGATCCGTCGTTGCGCGCGGCGCTGACGCCGCACTACGCCATCGGCTGCAAGCGCCTGCTGCTGTCCGACGACTACTACCCGGCCATGACGCAGCCGAACGTGTCGCTGGTCACCGCAGCGATCACGCGCATCGTGCCAAACGGCGTGGTGACAGCGGACGGGCGCACGCACGACGCGGACGTCCTCGTGCTCGCCACGGGCTTTCGCGTCACCGACTGGCTGCTCGCCCCCGTCATCCGTGGGCGCGGTGGCCGCACGCTCGCCGACGCTTGGCAGGGGAGCCCGAAGGCGTACATGGGAACGACGGTGACGGGCTTCCCCAACCTGTTCACCCTGATGGGGCCGAACACCGCACTCGGCCACTCGTCGGTGCTGATGATGATGGAGACGCAGATCCGACACGTGCTGCAGCTGCTGGCGTTGACGGCGCGTCGCGGCGCGCGCGTCGCGGAACCCACCGCAGAGGCGCAAAAGCAGTTCGTGCGCTGGATGGACGAGAACCTCGCTACCACCGTGTGGAACCGCGGCGGGTGCAGCAGCTGGTACCTCGACCGCACCGGGCGCAACTCCACCCTGTGGCCGTTTGGCGTGGGGCGGTTCCGGCGGACCGTGAGCCGCGTGCGTGTCGGCGACTACCTGTTCTCAGGGTGATGGCGCAACCGCTCACTCGACCGCCGGCCCCCGAACACCAAAGGCCGCCCCACCGGGCGGCCTTCGATGTACCATCGTCAATCACAATCGCGAATCCGAATCCGGATTCCCCATCCGAGCTCTCAATCCGAAATCAGTAGTATGCCCAGAGTGGGGATCGAACCCACATGAGGTTGCCCTCGCGGGATTTTGAGTCCCGTGCGTCTGCCAGTTCCGCCATCCGGGCGCGCCCCCTGCCCTGCGGCACGGGTGCACTGCGGATAATAGCCATCCCACGCATCCGTATCTACCTCGCCCGCCGCCTGACAGGCCCCGCGAGCGACGCATTCGGCACCGGATGATTGCACGGGCACCATCTGCTAGATTACCGGCTTGGCTGCCAGCGCCTTTCGCCCCCCGCGCTGAATCTTGAACTCATTCAGAACGCGGGCTGGCCGACGGCCCAGCCAGAACCGAGGAGAAGCTCATGAAGACCGAGACGTCGACCATCATCTGGACGAAGATCGACGAGGCGCCCGCGCTGGCGACATATTCGCTCCTGCCCATCGTGCAGGCCTTCACCAAGGGCACGGGGATCTCCGTGGAAGAGCGGGACATCTCGCTCGCCGGGCGCATCATCGCCCTCTTCCCGGAGCGCCTCACCGAGGCGCAGCGGATTCCCGATTATCTGGCGCAGCTCGGCGAGCTCACGCAGCACCCCGAAGCCAACATCATCAAGCTGCCCAACGTGTCCGCATCGATTCCGCAGCTCAAGGAAGCGATCAAGGAGCTCCAGGCGCACGGCTACGCCATTCCCGACTACCCGGAAGCGCCCAAGGATGACGCCGAGAAGGCGCTCCAGGCCCGCTTCGCCAAGGCGCTGGGCAGCGCCGTCAATCCGGTGCTGCGCGAAGGCAACTCCGACCGGCGCTCGCCGCTCTCGGTGAAGGAGTTCTCCAGGAAGCACCCGCACAAGCTCTCCGCCTGGGCGCCCGACTCGCAGGCGCACGTCGCGCACATGACCAGCGGCGACTTCTACGGCAGCGAGTCCTCCACGACCATCGCCAAGGCGTCCGCCGTTCGCTACGAGTTCGTGGATGCCGATGGCGCGGTGACGGTGCTCAAGCCGAAGATGCCGCTGCAGGCGGGCGAGATCCTCGACACGTCAGTCATGCACGTCAAGGCGCTGCGCCGCTTCTTCGAGGAGCAGATCGACGACGCGAAGGCCCGCGGCCTGCTCCTGTCGCTGCACCTCAAGGCGACCATGATGAAGGTGTCCGACCCGGTCATGTTCGGGCACGCCGTCTCCGTCTACTTCAGAGACGTCTTCGACAAGCACGCCGCCACCTTCGCGCAGCTGGGCGTCAACCCGAGCTTCGGCCTCGGCGACGTCTACGCCAAGATCGCGAACCTGCCCGCCGACAAGCGCGCGGAAATCGAGGCCGACATCAAGGCCGTGTACGCCAAGCGCCCGCCGCTGGCGATGGTGGACTCGGACAAGGGCATCACCAACCTGCACGTCCCCAGTGACATCATCATCGACGCGTCCATGCCCGTCGTGGTGCGTGACGCGGGC